>NZ_JBLYED010000013.1:0-216519 GCF_048515765.1 Pseudomonas sp. H11T01
GGCATCATTTGCTGTACAGCCCAGTCTTTGAAGTCGTTGGTGTAACGTTTAGACATTGCTATGCACCTTCGCCCCCTTGAATGAATGAGTCAATCTACAAGGGCGACAGGTAGCCTGACACGGAGGGCGTTTGACAAAAGTGCCTCGCCGTTAGGGCGAAACCCTAAGTGGCCGATACCGCAGAAACGGATATGTACACGGTCAAGTCAGTCCTCGGCTTCGCCGAGGGGCGCTGCGCGTCTGCCCCCTTGTGAACTGCCGCAGGCTGCGATCTTTTGATTTTGCTTTGAGGCTCCGCGAATGCGGCAGGGCAGGACACCACACAAACAAACACGGCCTCTATAAAGAGGCCGTACTCGGTAGTACTAAGACGTTATCGCAAGACAAATCTTATTTGCGGTCTTCCAGATTGGGGATGTCACGCGACTCGTAGCCGGTGTACAACTGGCGTGGGCGGCCGATCTTGTACGGGCTGGAGAGCATTTCTTTCCAGTGGGAGATCCAGCCGACGGTCCGCGCCAGGGCGAAGATTACGGTGAACATGCTGGTTGGAATGCCGATCGCCTTGAGGATGATCCCCGAGTAGAAGTCGACGTTCGGGTACAGCGAGCGCTCTATGAAGTACGGGTCGGTCAGCGCGATCTCTTCCAGGCGCATGGCCAGCTCGAGTTGCGGATCGTTGGTGATGCCCAACTCTTTCAGTACTTCGTCGCAGGTCTGCTTCATCACGGTTGCGCGTGGGTCACGGTTTTTGTAAACCCGGTGACCGAAGCCCATCAACTTGAACGGATCGTTCTTGTCTTTGGCCTTGGCGATGTACTTGTCGATGTTCGACACATCGCCAATTTCGTCGAGCATGCTCAACACCGCTTCGTTGGCGCCGCCGTGAGCCGGGCCCCAGAGTGCAGCGATACCGGCAGCGATACAGGCGAACGGGTTGGCACCCGAAGAGCCCGCCAGGCGGACGGTAGAAGTCGATGCGTTCTGCTCGTGGTCGGCATGGAGGATGAAGATCCGATCCATGGCCTTGGCGAGGACCGGGCTGATCGGTTTGATCTCGCACGGGGTGTTGAACATCATGTGCAGGAAGTTTTCCGCGTACGACAGGTCGTTGCGCGGGTACATCATGGGTTGGCCCATGGAGTACTTGTAAACCATCGCTGCCAGGGTCGGCATCTTGGCAACCAGGCGGATCGCGGAGATTTCGCGATGCTGCGGGTTCTTGATGTCCAGGGAGTCGTGGTAGAAGGCCGAGAGGGCACCGACTACACCGCACATGACGGCCATCGGGTGGGCGTCGCGACGGAAGCCGTTGAAGAAGGTCTTCAGCTGCTCGTGGACCATGGTGTGGTTCTTCACGGTGCTGACGAACTGTGCCTTCTGATCTGCGGTCGGCAGTTCGCCGTTGAGCAGCAGGTAGCAGGTCTCCAGATAGTCCGACTTCTCGGCCAGCTGTTCGATCGGGTAGCCGCGGTGCAGCAGAATGCCGTTGTCGCCATCAATATAGGTAATCTTCGACTCGCACGAGGCGGTCGACATGAAACCCGGGTCAAAGGTGAAACGGCCCGTGACCGTCAGGCCCCGAACGTCGATTACATCGGGACCAACGGTGCCGGTTAAAATGGGCAGCTCGACGGGGGCTGCGCCCTCGATGATCAACTGCGCTTTTTTGTCAGCCATGTGGCCTCCTATTTATGCTTGAAATCATCAGACAGACCCCCCACGCAGGGCCCGCACCACTATAGTGAGATAAATTTGAATGTCAATTTGCCTAAAGTCTTGCCCCAGAAGGCTTTAACCGGACTTTTTCCTCGAAATTCCCTGCCATTTACGCCTTTTATTCCACTTGCGCAATCAGCTATTAGGGGAAGGTGATTGCGTTGTCATTAGTGTCCTAACTGTCTATACTCGGCCTCCGACCGCCGGGGGCTTTTGGGCCTGCGTTATTGGGGGTCGCACTCCCTGGGTGGTGGTACCTGACCAGTGCACTCCCCACAACTTTGCCCTGATTGTTAGGGGCTCTTCAGTGTGAAAAAAAAGCCGTGAATAGCCAACGACCTGTAAACCTAGACCTAAGGACCATCAAACTCCCAGTCACTGCTTACACGTCCATTCTTCACCGCATATCCGGTGTCATCCTCTTTGTCAGCCTGGCCATCATGCTTTATGCATTGGACAAATCGCTGAGCTCAGAAGAAGGCTTCGGTCAGGTGAAAGCGTGTCTGACCAGTCCGCTAGCCAAGCTAGTGATTTGGGGCATCCTGTCCGCCTTGCTGTATCACTTGGTTGCCGGTGTGCGCCACTTGATCATGGACATGGGCATCGGTGAGACGCTGGAAGGCGGCAAGCTGGGCTCGAAAATCGTTCTCGCCGTTTCCGTGGTGATGATCGTTCTGGCAGGAGTTTGGATATGGTAACTAACGTCACGAACCTGTCGCGTTCGGGCCTCTATGACTGGATGGCACAACGTGTGTCTGCGGTCGTTCTCGCGGCTTATTTCATTTTCCTGATCGGATACGTCATTGCGCACCCAGGCCTTGGCTACGCCCAATGGCATGAACTGTTCGCAAGCAACTGGATGCGTATCTTCAGTCTGTTGGCTCTCGTTGCTCTGGGCGCTCACGCCTGGGTCGGCATGTGGACCATCGCTACCGATTACCTGACGCCAATGGCGTTCGGCAAGTCGGCGACTGCAATACGTTTCCTCTTCCAGGCAGTATGCGGCGTTGCGATGTTCGCCTACTTCGTCTGGGGCGTGCAGATTCTTTGGGGTATCTGATTCATGGCTAACACAGTTAATACGCTTTCGTTCGACGCCATTATTATTGGCGGCGGCGGTGCTGGCATGCGCGCTGCGCTGCAGCTGGCACAAGGTGGTCACAAGACTGCCGTTATCACCAAAGTTTTCCCGACTCGCTCGCACACCGTATCCGCTCAGGGTGGCATTACCTGCGCCATCGCTTCGGCCGATCCGAACGATGACTGGCGCTGGCACATGTACGATACCGTCAAGGGTTCCGACTACATCGGTGACCAGGACGCTATCGAATACATGTGTTCCGTAGGCCCGGAAGCGGTCTTCGAGCTCGAGCACATGGGCTTGCCGTTCTCCCGTACCGAGCAGGGCCGCATCTACCAGCGTCCGTTCGGCGGTCAGTCGAAAGACTTCGGTAAAGGCGGTCAGGCTGCTCGTACCTGCGCTGCTGCCGACCGTACCGGCCACGCACTGTTGCACACCCTTTATCAGGCGAACCTGAAAGCGGGCACCGTATTCCTCAACGAATACTACGCAGTCGACCTCGTGAAGAACGAAGACGGCGCATTCGTCGGCATCATCGCGATCTGCATCGAAACCGGTGAAACCTCGTACATCCGCGCCAACGCTACTGTATTGGCGACCGGCGGTGCAGGCCGTATCTACTCGTCCACCACCAATGCCCTGATCAACACCGGTGACGGCGTCGGCATGGCTCTGCGTGCTGGCGTGCCGGTACAAGACATCGAAATGTGGCAGTTCCACCCAACCGGCATCGCCGGCGCCGGTGTACTGGTTACAGAAGGCTGCCGCGGTGAAGGCGGTTACCTGATCAACAAACACGGCGAGCGTTTCATGGAGCGTTATGCTCCGAACGCCAAAGACCTTGCCGGTCGTGACGTTGTAGCCCGCTCCATGGTTAAAGAGATCATCGCCGGCAACGGTTGTGGTCCGGATGGCGACCACGTACTGCTGAAACTCGATCACCTTGGTGAAGAAGTACTGCACAGCCGTCTGCCAGGCATCTGCGAACTGTCCAAGACTTTCGCCCACGTTGACCCGGTTGTTGCTCCGGTTCCAGTGGTTCCAACCTGCCACTACATGATGGGCGGCGTTGCCACCAACATTCATGGTCAGGCGATCACTCAGGACGCCAGCGGCGTCGACCAGATCATCCCAGGTCTGTTCGCGGTCGGTGAAGTGGCTTGCGTATCGGTTCACGGTGCCAACCGTCTGGGCGGTAACTCGTTGCTCGACCTTGTGGTGTTCGGCCGTGCAGCCGGCCTGTTCTTGGAACAGACCCTGAAAGAAGGCGTTGAGTACACTCGTGCTCGCCAGTCCGACATCGACGCTGCCCTGGCACGTCTTGATGGCCTGAACTCGCGTACCGAAGGCGAAGACGTAGCGACCCTGCGTAAAGAGCTGCAAAGCTGCATGCAGAACTATTTCGGTGTATTCCGTACCGGCGAATACATGCAGAAGGGTATTGCTCAGCTGGCCGATCTGCGTGGCCGTATTGCCAACGTCAAGATCAACGATAAGAGCCAGGCGTTCAACACCGCTCGTATCGAAGCCCTGGAGCTGCAAAACCTGCTGGAAGTGGCCGAAGCTACCGCCATCGCTGCAGAGATCCGTAAAGAGTCCCGCGGCGCTCACGCCCGTGAAGACTTCGAAGATCGCGACGACGTCAACTGGTTGTGCCACACCCTGTACTTCCCTGGTGAGAAACGCGTTGCCAAGCGTGCCGTGAACTTCTCGCCAAAAACAGTCCCGACCTTTGAACCAATGATTCGGACTTATTAAGGGTGGCCGCCATGTTGCAAGTCAGTGTTTATCGCTACAACCCTGATCAGGACGCTGCGCCGTTCATGCAGGAATTTTCGGTCGATACCAACGGTAAAGACCTGATGGTGCTGGACGTGCTGGCCCTGATCAAAGAGCAGGACGAAGGTTTCTCCTATCGTCGCTCTTGCCGTGAAGGCGTCTGCGGTTCCGACGGCATGAACATCAACGGCAAAAACGCTCTGGCGTGTGTCACGCCGCTGTCTGCCGTCGTAAAAGGCAATAAGTTGATCGTTCGTCCTCTGCCAGGTTTGCCGGTTATCCGTGACCTGGTCGTCGATATGAGCATCTTCTACAAGCAGTACGAGAAAGTGAAGCCATACCTGCAGAACGACACGCCGGCTCCGGCCATCGAGCGTCTGCAGTCCCCTGAAGAGCGTGAAAAGCTCGACGGTCTGTACGAGTGCATCCTGTGCGCTTGCTGCTCGACCTCTTGCCCGTCCTTCTGGTGGAACCCGGACAAGTTCCTGGGTCCAGCTGCACTGCTGCAAGCTTATCGCTTCCTGGCAGACAGCCGTGACACCAAGACAAGCGAGCGTCTGGCTTCGCTGGATGACCCGTTCAGCGTATTCCGCTGCCGCGGGATCATGAACTGCGTCAGCGTTTGTCCGAAAGGCCTGAACCCGACTAAGGCCATCGGTCACGTGCGTAACATGCTGCTGCAAAGCGGCATTTGATTCAGTAGCTGTACCGTAGAACCGTTGTACCCGTAGATGCTGCGGCGCAGGCTTCAACCGGCGCCGTAGTTTTAACCAGAACAGCAGCTCACAAAGCTGCGGTTCTTATTTTGAAGAAATGAGACAAGCAGGGGCATCCGGGCTGGTACCCGGACTATCAGCGTGATCCTAAGTGGCTTGTTTTGGTCGCTGCACTCGGACTTCTGCAAGTTTGCTCGGTGTCTTCGCCGATGGTGTCCCCTAACCGAGGGTGACCAAGCATGCAAGAAAGCGTGATGCAGCGCATGTGGAACAGTGCCCACCTTTCAGGTGGAAACGCTGCCTATGTGGAAGAGCTTTATGAGCTCTACCTGCACGACCCTAACGCTGTGCCAGAAGAGTGGCGCACCTACTTTCAGAAGTTGCCTGCCGACGGCAACTCTGCCACTGATGTTTCGCATTCGACAATTCGCGATCATTTCGTCTTGCTGGCAAAGAACCAGCGCCGCGCCCAACCGGTTTCCGCCGGCAGCGTGAGCAGTGAGCACGAGAAGAAGCAAGTTGAAGTGCTGCGATTGATCCAGGCCTACCGTATGCGTGGCCACCAGGCAGCCCAGCTTGACCCGCTGGGACTGTGGCAGCGTCCTGCACCTGCAGACCTGTCGATCAATCATTACGGCTTGACCAATGCCGATCTTGATACGACCTTCCGTGCCGGCGACCTGTTCATCGGCAAAGAGGAAGCGAGCCTACGCGAAATTCACGAAGCGTTGCAGCAGACATATTGCCGCACCATCGGCGCTGAATTTACGCATATCACCGATTCTGAGCAGCGCCATTGGTTCCAGCAGCGTCTGGAAAGCGTGCGCGGCCGTCCGACGTACTCCGCCGACATCAAGAGCCACCTGCTCGAGCGCGTGACCGCCGGCGAAGGCCTGGAAAAATACCTGGGTACCAAATACCCGGGCACCAAGCGTTTCGGTCTGGAAGGCGGCGAAAGCCTGATTCCGATGCTCGATGAACTGATCCAGCGTTCCGGCTCCTACGGCACCAAGGAAATCGTCATCGGCATGGCCCACCGTGGCCGTCTGAACGTGCTGGTCAATACCTTCGGCAAGAACCCGCGCGAGCTGTTCGACGAGTTCGAAGGCAAGAAGAAGGTCGAGCTGGGTTCCGGTGACGTTAAGTATCACCAGGGCTTCTCGTCCAACGTGATGACCGCCGGCGGTGAAGTTCACCTGGCCATGGCGTTCAACCCGTCCCACCTGGAAATCGTTTCCCCGGTGGTCGAGGGTTCGGTTCGCGCCCGTCAGGACCGTCGTAACGACCCGACCGGTGAGAAGGTTCTGCCGATCTCCATCCACGGTGATGCTGCATTCGCAGGTCAAGGCGTGGTCATGGAAACCTTCCAGATGTCGCAGACCCGCGGTTTCAAAACCGGCGGTACCGTGCACATCGTGATCAACAACCAGGTCGGTTTCACCATCAGCAACCCGCTGGACTCGCGTTCCACCGAGTACGCCACCGACGTCGCGAAAATGATCCAGGCGCCGATCCTCCATGTGAATGGTGATGATCCGGAAGCTGTATTGTTCGTGACCCAGTTGGCTATCGACTACCGCATGCAGTTCAAGCGTGACGTGGTGATCGATCTGGTCTGCTACCGTCGTCGCGGCCACAACGAGGCCGACGAGCCAAGCGGTACCCAGCCGATCATGTATCAGCAGATCACCAAGCAGCGCACCACCCGTGAGCTGTATGCCGATCGTCTGACCCAGAGCGGTGTGCTGGACGCAGAGCGTGTGCAGTCGAAAATCGACGAATACCGCAACGCGCTGGACAATGGTCTGCATGTTGTAAAAAGCCTGGTCAAAGAGCCGAACAAAGAGCTGTTCGTGGACTGGCGTCCGTATCTGGGCCATGCCTGGACTGCGCGTCACGACACTCGCTTCGACCTCAAGACCCTGCAGGAACTGTCCGCCAAGCTGCTGGAAATTCCAGAAGGCTTCGTGGTTCAGCGTCAGGTTGCGAAAATCTACGAAGACCGTCAGAAGATGCAAGCCGGCGGCCTGCCGATCAACTGGGGTTACGCCGAAACCATGGCGTACGCGACCCTGGCGTTCGAAGGTCACCCGATTCGCATGACGGGTCAGGACATCGGTCGCGGTACGTTCTCGCACCGTCACGCTGTCTTGCACAACCAGAAAGACGCGGGTACCTACATCCCGTTGCAGAACCTGTACAACGGCCAGCCACGTTTCGACCTGTACGATTCGTTCCTGTCCGAAGAAGCCGTACTGGCGTTCGAATACGGTTACTCGACCACCACGCCTGACGCGCTGGTGATCTGGGAAGCCCAGTTCGGCGACTTCGCCAACGGTGCCCAGGTGGTTATCGACCAGTTCATCACCAGTGGCGAACACAAGTGGGGCCGTCTCTGCGGTCTGACCATGCTGTTGCCGCACGGTTACGAAGGTCAGGGGCCTGAGCACTCCTCGGCACGTCTGGAGCGTTACCTGCAACTGTGCGCCGAGCACAACATTCAGGTAGCCGTACCGACTACGCCGGCTCAAATCTATCACTTGCTGCGTCGCCAGGTCATTCGCCCGCTGCGCAAGCCATTGATCGTTCTGACTCCGAAGTCGCTGCTGCGCCACAAGCTGGCCATCTCGACCCTGGAAGATCTGGCCGAAGGTTCGTTCCAGACCGTGATCCCGGAAATCGATGCTCAAGATCCGAAAAAGGTCGAGCGCATTGTTCTGTGTAGCGGCAAGGTCTATTACGACCTGCTGGAAAAACGCCGTGCCGAAGGTCGTGACGACATCGCTATCGTGCGTCTTGAGCAGCTGTACCCATTCCCTGAGGACGACTTGAACGAAGTCCTGGCTCCGTACACCAACCTCAAACACATCGTTTGGTGTCAGGAAGAGCCGATGAACCAGGGTGCCTGGTACTGCAGCCAGCATCACATGCGTCGCATCGTTGGCAATCACGACAAGTCTCTCGTACTCGAGTACGCGGGCCGTGAAGCTTCTGCTGCACCTGCTTGTGGTTATGCATCGATGCACGCCGAGCAGCAGGAACAACTGCTGCAAGATGCCTTTACCGTTTAACGCCTTCGCGCACCTGAAACCGAATTTAAGGAACCACAGATAATGGCTATCGAGATCAAAGCCCCCACTTTCCCGGAATCGGTTGCCGATGGCACCGTTGCCACCTGGCACAAAAAACCGGGCGACGCCGTCAAACGTGACGAACTGATCGTCGACATTGAAACCGACAAAGTCGTACTGGAAGTTCTGGCCACTGCAGACGGCGTGCTGGGCGCTATCGTCAAGAACGAAGGCGACACCGTTCTGTCCGACGAAGTTCTGGGCTCCATCGGTGAAGGCGGTGGCGCTGCTGCCGCAGCTGCTCCTGCCGCAGCTCAGGCTGCTGCACCGGCCGCAGTTGGCGAAGATGATCCTGTTGCTGCACCGGCTGCTCGCAAGCTGGCTGAAGAAAACGCCATCAACATCGCTTCCGTTGCCGGTACTGGCAAAGGCGGTCGTGTAACCAAGGAAGACGTGGTGGCTGCTGTTGCAGCCAAGGCCGCTGCACCGGCTGCCGCGCCTGCCAAGGCTGCTGCCCCGGCTGCCGCTGCTCCTGTGTTCGCCGCTGGCGACCGCGTCGAGAAGCGCGTACCGATGACCCGCGTTCGCGCTACCGTGGCCAAGCGTCTGGTAGAAGCTCAGTCGAACATGGCGATGCTGACCACGTTCAACGAAGTCGACATGACCGAAGTCATGGCGCTGCGTTCGAAGTACAAGGACCTGTTCGAGAAGTCCCACAACGGCGTACGCCTGGGCTTCATGTCGTTCTTCGTGAAAGCGGCTACCGAAGCGCTGAAACGCTTCCCGGCTGTCAACGCCTCGATCGACGGTGCCGACATCGTTTACCACGGCTACGCCGACGTCGGTGTTGCCGTGTCCAGCGACCGTGGTCTGGTGGTACCGGTTCTGCGTAACGCCGAACTGATGAGCCTGGCTGAAATCGAAGGCGGCATCGCCACCTTCGGCAAGAAAGCTCGTGATGGCAAGCTGTCGATGGACGAGATGACTGGTGGTACGTTCACTATCACCAACGGTGGTACTTTCGGCTCCATGATGTCGACCCCGATCGTCAACCCGCCGCAAGCGGCTATCCTGGGTATGCACAACATCCTGCAGCGCCCGATGGCGATCAACGGTCAGGTCGTCATCCGTCCGATGATGTACCTGGCTCTGTCCTACGATCACCGTTTGATCGATGGTAAAGAAGCTGTGACGTTCCTGGTTACCATCAAAAACCTGCTGGAAGACCCGGCTCGTCTGCTGCTGGATATCTGATTTCGTTGCACGGGCCGTTCAGTGATGATCGGCCCTTCTGTAATGACTAGCTTCGTCCCACGACGGTCCCCAAAAAGGGCCGTCCGGTTTGATTCGAGAAGGAATGACACATGACTCAGAAATTCGACCTGGTAGTGATTGGCGCGGGCCCTGGTGGCTATGTAGCTGCCATTAAAGCTGCGCAACTTGGCCTCAAGACTGCCTGCATCGAGAAATATACCGACAAAGAGGGCAAGCTGGCCCTTGGCGGTACTTGCCTGAACGTCGGCTGCATCCCTTCCAAGGCGCTGCTTGACAGCTCCTGGAAATTCCACGAAGCACAAGATGGCTTCGCGATCCACGGTATCAACCATGCTGGCGTGACCATGGATGTGTCTGCCATGGTCGGCCGCAAGGCCAACATCGTCAAAGGTCTGACCTCTGGCGTTGCTACCCTGTTCAAGGCTAACGGTGTGACCTCCCTGCAGGGCCACGGCAAATTGCTGGCCGGCAAGAAAGTCGAGCTGACCAAGCCTGACGGCACTGTTGAAGTGATCGAAGCCGAGAACGTGATCCTCGCTTCGGGTTCGCGTCCGATCGACATTCCACCTGCTCCTGTTGACCAGAAAGTCATCGTCGATTCGACCGGTGCTCTGGAATTCCAATCCGTACCAAAACGTCTGGGCGTGATCGGCGCTGGCGTGATCGGTCTGGAACTGGGTTCGGTATGGTCCCGCCTGGGCGCTGAAGTAACTGTCCTGGAAGCCCTGGACACGTTCCTGATGGCTGCTGACACCGCTGTGTCCAAAGAAGCCTACAAAACCCTGACCAAACAAGGTCTGGACATCAAACTGGGCGCTCGCGTGACCGGTTCGAAAGTCACTGGCGAAGAAGTCGTGGTGAACTACACCGACTCCAATGGCGAACAAACCATCACCTTCGACAAGCTGATCGTAGCCGTTGGTCGCCGTCCGGTGACCACTGATCTGCTGGCTGCCGATAGCGGCGTGACCATCGACGAGCGTGGTTTCATCTTCGTCAACGATCAGTGCGAGACCAGCGTACCGGGTGTTTTCGCCATCGGTGACGTGGTTCGCGGCATGATGCTGGCACACAAGGCCTCGGAAGAGGGCATCATGGTTGTCGAGCGCATCAAGGGCCACAAAGCCCAGATGAACTATGACCTGATCCCTTCGGTTATTTATACTCACCCGGAAATTGCATGGGTCGGTAAAACCGAGCAGGCCTTGAAAGCTGAAGGCGTTGAAGTTAACGTCGGCACCTTCCCGTTCGCAGCCAGTGGCCGTGCCATGGCAGCCAACGACACCGGCGGTTTTGTAAAAGTCATCGCTGATGCCAAGACTGACCGCGTATTGGGCGTCCACGTGATTGGCCCGAGCGCTGCAGAACTGGTTCAGCAAGGCGCAATCGGCATGGAATTCGGCACCAGTGCCGAGGACCTGGGCATGATGGTCTTCTCCCATCCGACCCTGTCCGAAGCGTTGCACGAAGCAGCGCTGGCAGTGAATGGCGGTGCCATTCACATCGCCAACCGCAAAAAGCGTTAAGACAATAAGAAACCACGGCGGAGGGCCCGTCGTGAGCCTTGCGAGCAAGACTCACCGCGGAATATCCGCTGGACGCAGCCTTGCGTAGTTTCACCGGGTAACCGGAAGACTGCGCAAGCAGCAGTCACAGGTGGTGCGGCACTTGAACGAGTGCAGCACCGAATGCGCAGTACCTAACGAAGACGGTAAAAAGCATGAATCTTCATGAGTATCAGGGTAAGCAGCTGTTCGCTGAATACGGCCTGCCAGTATCCCAGGGTTTCGCAGTAGACACTCCGGAAGCGGCAGCAGAAGCTTGCGACAAAATCGGCGGCACCGAGTGGGTTGTCAAAGCCCAGGTTCACGCTGGTGGTCGCGGTAAAGCGGGCGGCGTCAAGCTGGTTCGCAGCAAAGAAGACGCCAAAGCATTCGCTCAACAGTGGTTGGGCAAGCGTCTGGTGACTTACCAGACTGATGCCAATGGTCAGCCAGTCACCAAGATCCTGGTTGAATCGTGCACTGATATCGCTAAAGAGCTGTACCTGGGCGCTGTCGTTGACCGTTCGAGCCGTCGCATCGTGTTCATGGCTTCCACCGAAGGTGGCGTGGACATCGAGAAAATCGCTCACGACACCCCTGAGAAAATCCTCAAGGCCACTATCGATCCACTGGTTGGCGCTCAGCCATTCCAGGGTCGCGAGCTGGCATTCCAGCTGGGTCTGGAAGGCAAGCAAGTTGCTCAGTTCGCCAAGATCTTCGTAGGTCTGGCCAAACTGTTCAAGGATCACGACCTGGCTCTGCTGGAAGTGAACCCGCTGGTGATCAAGGCTGACGGCGACCTGCACTGCCTCGACGCCAAGATCAACATCGACGCCAACGCAATGTACCGTCAGCCTAAGCTGAAGACTTTCCACGATCCGTCGCAAGACGATCCGCGCGAAGCGCACGCTGCCAAGTTCGAACTGAACTACGTAGCACTGGAAGGCAACATCGGTTGCATGGTCAACGGTGCTGGCCTGGCCATGGGCACCATGGACATCGTCAATCTGCATGGCGGCAAACCAGCCAACTTCCTCGACGTGGGCGGCGGTGCTACCAAAGAACGCGTTACCGAAGCGTTCAAGATCATCCTGTCCGACACTAACGTCGCTGCAGTATTGGTCAACATCTTCGGCGGCATCGTTCGTTGCGACATGATTGCCGAAGGCATCATCGGTGCAGTGAAAGAAGTCGGCGTGAAAATCCCGGTTGTTGTTCGCCTTGAAGGCAACAACGCTGAGCTGGGCGCTAAAGTACTGGCAGAAAGCGGTTTGAACATCATCGCGGCTACCAGCCTGACCGACGCTGCTCAACAAGTTGTCAAAGCTGCGGAGGGCAAGTAATGAGCGTCCTGATCAATAAAGACACCAAAGTTATCTGCCAGGGTATTACCGGTTCGCAAGGTAGTTTCCACACCCAGCAAGCCCTCGAATACGGCACCAAGATGGTTGGCGGCGTAACTCCAGGCAAAGGCGGCACCACTCACCTGGACCTGCCTGTTTTCAACACTGTGAAAGACGCTGTAGCAGCTACTGGTGCAACCGCCAGTGTGATCTACGTTCCAGCTCCTTTCTGCAAGGACTCCATCCTTGAAGCAGCGTTCGGCGGCATCAAGCTGATCGTTTGCATCACCGAAGGCATTCCTACCCTCGACATGCTTGATGCCAAGGTCAAGTGCGACGAGCTGGGTGTGATCCTGATCGGCCCTAACTGCCCAGGCGTGATCACTCCAGGCGAATGCAAGATCGGCATCATGCCAGGTCACATTCACTTGCCAGGCAAAGTCGGTATCGTTTCCCGTTCCGGCACCCTGACTTACGAAGCTGTGAAGCAGACTACTGACGCCGGTTTCGGTCAGTCGACTTGCGTCGGCATCGGTGGTGACCCGATCCCGGGCTCCAACTTCATCGACATCCTGAAGCTGTTCCAGGAAGACCCGAAGACCGAAGCGATCGTCATGATCGGTGAGATCGGCGGTTCGGCTGAAGAAGAAGCGGCTGCCTACATCAAGGCACACGTGACCAAGCCGGTTGTTTCCTACATCGCTGGTGTGACTGCTCCTGCGGGCAAGCGCATGGGCCATGCTGGCGCAATTATCTCTGGCGGCAAAGGCACTGCGGACGAGAAGTTCGCTGCCCTGGAAGACGCAGGCGTTAAAACCGTGCGTTCGCTGGCAGACATCGGCAAGGCTCTGTCCGAGCTGACTGGCTGGGCGATGAAGTAAGCCTCGCGCTTACCTGACGCTACACCAGGCAAAGGCCACCTTCGGGTGGCCTTTGTGCATTCTGGTGTTTGTATCTTTTGGGGCGGGGGAGTCCGAAAAGATCGCAGCCTGCGGCAGCTCCTACAGGATTTGTGTACATCCCCGATGCCAAGGGTGTATTCGGTCGGCGTAGGAGCTGCCGCAGGCCGCGATCTTTTGATCTTTTTGATATGTAAACGCGACGCAGGAATGTCGCGTATCGGATAGTTCGCACCCTAACAGTGCGTTTGTCGCGCAAATTCGTTAGGCTAGCAGCCATTTTTGCGTCTGCTTCCCATAAGGAAGCGGCGCGCTAAACGGGTCAGTCTTATACGGACCGACAGCATTTCCCTCATCCATAGGGAAATCCCTCTCTAAATTCCGATTCAGTAGTGTGGTATTTCCTTAATGAAAGTGTTGAAAGGCCAGGACATCCTGGCACTTGGATTTATGACGTTTGCCCTGTTCGTTGGGGCCGGCAATATCATCTTCCCGCCTATCGTTGGTTTGCAGTCCGGGCCTCATGTCTGGATGGCGGCGCTGGGTTTTCTGATTACCGCGGTGGGTTTGCCGGTGATCACCGTCGTCGCGCTGGCCAAGGTCGGTGGTGCGATGGACGCCCTGAGCAGTCCGATCGGTAAAGTCGCCGGTGGCCTGTTGGCTGCCGTGTGCTATCTGGCAGTCGGCCCATTGTTCGCTACACCGCGCACAGCGACCGTGTCCTTTGAAGTGGGCCTGGCGCCGTTGACCGGTGAGAGTCCGCTGGGGTTATTCCTCTACAGCTCGGTGTATTTCCTGTTGGTATTCTTCATTTCGCTGTACCCGGGCCGTCTGCTGGATACCGTTGGGCGCTTCCTGGCGCCGTTGAAGATCATCGCACTCGCTGTACTGGGCATTGCAGCCTTTGCCTTGCCGGCGGGTGATATTGGTACCGCAACCCCTGAATACGTGGCGGCACCGTTCTCCCAAGGTTTCATCAATGGTTACCTGACCATGGATACCCTTGGCGCACTGGTGTTCGGTATCGTCATTGTGAACGCCATCCGCTCTCGTGGTGTCGAGTCGCCGGCGCTGATCACCCGTTACGCGATCATTGCCGGTCTGATTGCCGGTGTGGGTCTGGCGTTGGTGTATATCAGCCTGTTCCGCCTGGGGGCGGGCAGTCACGAAGTTGCCGCTGGCGCAACCAATGGCGCGGCGGTATTGCACGCTTATGTGCAACACACCTTTGGCTCCCTGGGCAGCGGCTTCCTTGCGGTGCTGATTTCCCTGGCGTGTCTGGTGACTGCGGTCGGTCTGACCTGCGCCTGTGCCGAGTACTTCAGCCGAGTGCTGCCACTGTCCTACAAGACTTTGGTGATTATCCTGGCGGCGTTCTCGTTGCTGGTGTCCAACCTGGGCCTGACCAAGCTGATCCAGTTCTCCATCCCGGTGCTGACGGCGATCTACCCGCCCTGCATTGCCCTGGTCGCTCTGAGCTTCTGCAAGGACTTCTGGCAGGAGCAGGGGCGCATCGTTGGCCCGGTGATGCTGGTGTCGTTCCTGTTCGGTCTGATCGACGCCTTGAAAGGCGCAGGTTTGGCTGAGTGGATGCCGTCTCAGCTATCGCACTTGCCGTTAAGTGAGCAAGGTCTGGCGTGGCTGGTACCTTCAGTGTTCACGCTGGTGGTTGCGGTGATTTGTGACCGCCTGCTGGGCAAGCGCAGCGAAGCCTTGGCTTAAAGCTTCCAGGGCCCGCCACAAGCGGGCCATGAGCAACAACAGAAATGCCCTGTATCAATCGATATGGGGCATTTTTTATGGGCGGGATGCAGTGTCTTTCTCCTTGCGCTAACGTCGAAGCATTGCAAATCCTATGTGGGAGCGAGCCTGCTCGCGATAGTGGCTTTACATTCAACAGAGATGTTGACTGATCCACCGCTATCGCGAGCGGGCTCGCTCCCACAAGGTTTTCGGTGTTCCGCTCATACTTCACAGGGAATTGCATGTCGTTCGTTCACACCAATTTTATCCACATCCTCGCCGCGCTTTGGTTCGTCATTTGCTGGGGCGGTTACACCCGTTACGCGACCTGGAAGGGCCGTGATACTGCGTGTCTGGCCAGCGTGTTGCACCTGTACCGCGAAGACTGGATGCGCCGCATGCTATTGCGCGACAACCGCATCGCCGACGCCAGTGTGGTGGGTAACCTGGAGCGCAACGCGTCGTTCTTTGCCTCGAGCACACTGATCATCCTGGCCGGTATTCTCACCGTTCTGGGCGCTTCCGAGCGTGCGGTGTCGCTGTTGGCGGACATTCCGATGGTGCAACAAGCCTCTCAGGGTATGTCGGAGATCAAGCTGCTGTGCCTGGCGTTAGTCTTTGTCTACGCCTTCTTTACGTTCAGCTGGTGCATGCGTCAGTACAACTTCGCGGCGATTCTGATTGGCTCGGCACCAATGATTGGCGAGCGACACGTCTCGGAGCAAGAGCGTAAAGCTTTTGCCATGCGTGCGGCGCGGGTGATCTCTATGGCCGCCAACCAGTTCAACTTCGGCCTGCGCTCTTATTATTTCGGAATGACCATGCTGGCCTGGTTCGTCAGTCCCTGGCTGTTCATGTTGATGAGTGCCGGTGTGGTGCTGGTGTTGTATCGCCGGGAGTTTCATTCCGATGTATTGGACGTCATGGTCTATACCCCTACAGAGGCACCGTTGCCTGATGTGAGCAAGGAGATGAGTTGATGAGTACTCCGTTCTGGTGTGTGTTTATCAGCGCACTGCTGATTTTCATCGCCAAAATTCCGGTAGCCAGGGAAATGCAAGCACAGGGCGGTTATGACAACCATCTGCCACGCCATCAGCAAGCACAGCTGACCGGTTTTGGGGCTCGCGCAGTTGCAGCGCATCAGAACAGTTTTGAAGCTTTCATATTATTTGCGGTGGGGGTGTTGATGGCCCATACCACGCAGACGGCAGGATGGTTGATCGACGGCTTGGCAATCATCTTTGTGATCGCACGGATCATTTACTTAGTGTGCTATTGGGCAGACCTGGCTTGGCAGCGCAGTCTGATCTGGTTTGTTGGATTAGTGTGTTCGTTGTTATTGATGATTAGTCCGACGTTTCGCACTGTGCTGGTCTGAACATTTTTCGGACAAAGTAAAGCCCGCATCAGGCGGGCTTTATTTTTGAAGCGCGCTAAAACCGGATCAGTATTTAGGCTTTTCTGCTGGCGCGGTTTCTTCGGTGGCTGCTTTGTTGGTATCAGCCTGATCTTTGGCAGCTTCGGCGTTTTCTTTCGCTGCCTCGTTCACTTTATCCTGAGCTTCGCTCATTTTCTGTTGGGCTTGCTCAGCAGGTTGGTTAGTAGCTTGAGCTTTGTCCTCGGCTTTTTTACCGCAAGCAGCGAGACCGAGGGTAGCGGTCAACATCAAGGCAATAGCTAAAGTTTTACGCATGGGTTGTTTCTCCTTAGTGAATGGCCTTTCGAGCACAGCCCAATGGGTTAAGTTCCTTGAAATCCACAGATATATAAACTGCCTTCGTTATGGAACTTTTACGCGGGTCATTAAATTCGCCGCGGTGAGACTAACAGGAGAGTAAATCGAATGGCGCAAAACCCCATTTTTGAGCGTGCGACGCGTTTTTTGTCAGCCCTGCGCCATTGCCAGGTGCTGGGGCTCAGCGTTCACAGCGCCTCGACGGACGGCATTACGGTGATATTGCCCTACAGTCCGCACATTGTTGGAAATCCGCAAACCGGAGTGATTCATGGCGGAGCGCTGACGTCGTTGATGGACACCGCCTGCGGCATGGCGACGCTTTGTGTGTTGCCTGAGTTCGAGGTCTGTCCGACCCTGGACCTGCGCATCGACTACATGCATCCCGCCGAGCCGCATAAGGATGTCTATGGTTTTGCCCAGTGCTATCGAGTGACCACCGACGTGATATTCGCTCGCGGTTTTGCCTATCAGGATGACCCCGAACATCCGATCGCCCATGTGGTGGGGACCTTTATGCGTATGGGCAAGGGCATCAAAGGAACAAAGGGCTTTGGCGGTGCAATCAGTGGCGGCGCGGTATGACGAACGACTTCAAGGAACAATTGCAGAAGGCTCATGCGCAGGGCGATTACGCCTCGCTGCTGGAGCTGATCCCCTATGCCAAACTGATCGGTGTCGAGTGCTCACGCCTGGGGGATGAGTTGCTGTTTCGCCTTCCGGCCAACAAGGACAACATCGGTAACCCTCTATTACCAGCCATTCACGGCGGGGTCATCGCCGGTTTCATGGAGTTGGCCGCTGCGTTGCACCTGTTGGTCTTCACCGGCTCTCCCGGTGTGCCGAAGATCATCGACTTTTCCCTCGATTACCTGCGAGCGGGGCAGTTTCGCGACACCTATGCCAAATGCCAGGTCTGCCGCCAGGGGCGACGGGTGGCGAACGTTGCGATTACGGCGTGGCAGAGCACTGAGGCAGAGCCCATCTCGACAGCTCGCGCACATTTCAAGATTGAGGAAAGCCCCAGCCCTTGAAATCTAACGCTTAGCCCCCAACTTTGATGACATCCCGCCGCCAACCCTCCTGGGCGCGGCCAATGCCATCCAATTGGAGTTTGATGACGATGACCATGAGCGTGGAAACTCAAAAGGAAACCCTGGGCTTCCAGACCGAGGTAAAGCAACTGTTGCACCTCATGATCCATTCGCTGTATTCCAACAAGGAAATTTTCCTTCGCGAATTGATTTCGAACGCCTCTGACGCTGTCGACAAATTACGTTTCGAAGCGCTGTCCAAGCCTGATTTGCTGGAAGGCGGCGCCGAGCTGAAAATCCGTGTGAGCTTCGACAAAGACGCGAAAACCGTCACCCTCGAAGACAACGGCATCGGCATGAGCCGCGAAGATGCGATCACCCACCTGGGGACCATCGCCAAGTCTGGCACTGCCGATTTCATGAAACATCTCTCGGGCGATCAGAAGAAAGACTCGCACCTGATCGGTCAGTTCGGCGTCGGTTTCTACTCTGCGTTCATTGTTGCCGAGAAAGTCGACGTGTTCAGTCGTCGTGCCGGCCTCGCTGCTAGCGAAGGCGTGCATTGGTCGTCCAAGGGTGAAGGCGAATTCGAAGTCGCTACCCTCGAGAAAGCCGACCGCGGTACCCGCATCGTGCTGCACCTGAAATCCGGTGAAAACGAATTCGCTGATGGCTGGCGTCTGCGCAACATCATCAAGAAGTACTCCGACCACATCGCCTTGCCGATTGAGCTGCCGAAAGAACAGGCTGCTGCAGAAGGCGAAGAGGCGCCTGCGCTTGAATGGGAAACCGTCAACCGCGCCAGCGCGCTGTGGACCCGTCCGCGCACCGAGGTTGCGGAGGCGGAGTACCAGGAGTTCTACAAGCACGTCGCCCACGATTTCGAAAACCCGCTGAGCTGGAGTCACAACAAGGTTGAAGGCAAGCTGGAATACAGCTCGTTGCTTTATGTACCTGCCCGTGCTCCGTTCGACCTGCATCAGCGTGAAGCGCCGCGCGGCTTGAAGCTGTATGTGCAGCGCGTATTTGTCATGGATCACACTGAGTCGTTCCTGCCGCTGTACCTGCGCTTCATCAAAGGTGTGGTTGATTCCAACGACCTGTCGCTGAACGTGTCGCGGGAAATCCTGCAGAAAGACCCGATCATCGACTCCATGAAGTCAGCGCTGACCAAGCGTGTTCTCGACATGCTGGATAAGCTGGCGAAGAACGAGCCTGAGCAATACAAAGGCTTCTGGAAGAATTTCGGTCAGGTCTTGAAAGAAGGCCCGGCAGAAGACTTCGCCAACAAAGAGAAAATAGCCGGTCTGCTGCGCTTCGCCTCGACTCACGAAGAGGGCGGCGAGCAAGTGGTTGCATTGGCCGATTACCTGGCTCGCGCCAAAGAAGGTCAAGACAAGATCTACTACCTGACCGGCGAAACCTACGCGCAGGTCAAGAACAGCCCGCACCTGGAAGTCTTCCGCAAGAAAGGCATCGAAGTGCTGCTGCTGACCGACCGTATCGACGAGTGGCTGATGAGCTACCTCAGCGACTTCGACGGCAAGAGCTTTGTCGACGTGGCGCGCGGTGACCTGGACCTGGGCAAGCTGGACTCGGAAGAGGACAAGAAGGCTGCCGAAGAGGTCGCCAAGACCAAAGAGGGTCTGGTCGGGCGCATCAAAACCGCTTTGGGCGAGGCTGTCAGCGAAGTGCGGGTTTCCCACCGTCTGACCGATTCCCCGGCGATCCTGGCCATCGGTGAGCAGGACCTGGGCATGCAAATGCGTCAGATCCTTGAAGCCAGTGGCCAGAAAGTCCCGGATTCCAAGCCAATCTTCGAATTCAACCCGGCTCACCCACTGATCGATAAACTCGACAACGAGCAGAGCGAAGAGCGCTTCGGCGACCTGTCGCACATCCTCTTCGATCAGGCTGCCCTGGCAGCCGGTGACAGCTTGAAAGACCCGGCCGCCTATGTGCGCCGGTTAAATAAGCTGCTGGTTGAGCTGTCGGTTTAACACAGTTGTAAAAAGACCCGCTTCGGCGGGTTTTTTCATTCTTGAGTCTTAGGAGTCTGAAATGAGCCAAGTCACTATTCGTTCCGTGGTCTATCAGGTCGATGGCCAAACCTATGAAAGCCGTCTGGCGTTCGATGCCAGCCAAAAGGGCGTACGCCCGGGCCTGTTGATGGCGCCTAACTGGATGGGCATCGGCGCGGGGGCTGAGAAGATTGCCGAGTCCGTGGCCGCCAAAGGTTATGTAGTACTGATTGCTGACCTCTATGGTCAGACAGTTCGCCCACAAAATGGCGACGAGGCGGGCGCGGCGATGATGCCGTTGAAGAATGACCGGCCCCTGCTGCGCAAGCGGATGCAGGCGGCGTTCGAGGCGCTGCAAAGCCAAGGCGAAGCAGCCGTTGATACCTCGAAACTGGCGACCTTCGGTTTCTGCTTCGGTGGTTGCTGCTCACTGGAGCTGGCCCGCACTGGCGCGCCATTGAAAGCTGCGGTGTCGTTCCACGGTACGCTGGATACACCGAATCCGGCGGATGCCAGGAACATCAAAGGCTCGGTGCTGGTTTTGCACGGTGCCTCTGATCCGTTGGTGGCCAAAGAACAACTGCCTGCTTTCGAAGACGAGATGAATGCGGCCGGTGTCGATTGGCAACTGCTCAGCTACGGCGGTGCAGTGCATTCCTTCACTGATCCGAACGCGAATGTGCCGGGCAAGATGATGTACGACGCCAAGACCGCGAGCCGGGCTTTTATGTCGATGCACAACTTGCTGGATGAAGTGTTCAAGGGCTGATCCCCACAACTGTCAAATCTGGTTGCCAGTTCTATCGCCATCGCGAGCTTGCTCGCGATGGCGATAGAACTGGCGCCAGAGAATAGCGGGACGATCTTCAGCTCTAGAGCAGGGTCGGTTCGCTTCGCTTTACGGGCAATTCAATCCGCTCACTCTCACCCGGTACTGTCGGCCAATCCCCGGCCGCCCAGCGTGCGCGGGCCTGGTCGATCAATGCGGGGTCGCTGGCAACGAAGTTCCAGTTGATCCGGCGCGGCCCGTCCATTGGGGCGCCGCCAAACAGCACCGCATGACAATCGCTTTCAGCGAACAGGGTCATGACTTCCCCGGGAGGCAAAACCACCAGCGAGTGCACTTCAACAGGCTCGCCGTTCAGTTGTGCGTCACCGTCGAGCACATACAGTGCACGTTCTTCATGTTCATCGGGGATCAGCAACGTTGTCGCCGTTTGCAGGTGCAGTTCGGCGTACAGCGTAGGGGAGAGCACCGGCACCGGTGACTTCAGGCAAAAACCTGAACCGGCAATCATCCGGATCTTCACCCCGAGGTTGTCGCTGACCGGCAGGGTGTCGGCGGGGTAGTGGCTGTAATGGCTTGGGCCTTGTTCGTGTTCTTTTGGCGAGGCCAGCCAGATTTGCAAGCCGTGCATGCTAAAGCCGCTGGCCTTGAGTGCTTCAGGGGTGCGCTCGACGTGGGCGATGGCGCTGCCGGCAGTCATCCAGCTGACGTCACCCGCTTTCACCAGCTGATTCGAGCCAAGGCTGTCCTTGTGCTGGATTTCTCCTTCGAACAGATAGGTCAGAGTGGACAGGCCGATATGTGGATGCTGACGGATATTCATGCCTTTGCCTGCCGGATAGCGGGTTTCGAGCATGTGGTCGAAAAACACGAAAGGTCCAACGCTACGGCACTTGGCCGACGGTAGCGGGCGCAGGATCGGTTGTCCTTCGACATCCTCTTCACGCGGGCGGATCACGGTCAGTGTGTTCATGATGCATTCCAGACTCAGCGGGTTATACGACAGAGCATAACCTGCTGAGACGGCAGCTGCCGCTACTGTCTTTGCAGCGCTCACAGGGGATTGTGTCGGGTCGAAAGACTGTCTGCGAGTCGCGAGCTTTTCGGTTGGTGGTTGACTTGAACACGATGGTGGTGCGGTTTTCGGGATGAGCCTCAGCTAGGTCTGGCGATACGGCACAGGCCCCGGTTGAGGCAACCGGGGTGAGAGCAGCAACAGATCGATTTCCTCTGCGCTGACGGCTTCGCTAAAAAGGTAGCCTTGCATTTCATCACAACCGTTTTCACGCAGGAAGGTTTGCTGCTGTTCGGTTTCGACACCTTCGGCAATGATCTTGAGGTTCAGTTTGTGTCCCAACGAAATCACTGCGGTGGCGATGGCCCTGTCATTCTCGTTATCGGGGAGGTCGCGCACGAAAGACTGGTCGATCTTCAGTCGAGCGATCGGGAAAGTTTTCAACGCGGCGAGACTGGAGTAGCCGGTACCGAAGTCGTCGATCGAGAGGCGGATCCCCATCGATTGCAGTTCCTTCATCTTGATGATGGCTTGCTGAAGGTCTTGCATGATCAGGCTTTCGGTCAATTCCAGTTCAAGGTACATCGGGTCCAGTCCGGTTTCTTGCAAGGCATGCCTGACCCGGCTGATCAGATCCCTTTCGATGAATTGGCGCGCTGAAATATTCACCGACATGGTGATCGGCGGCTTGCCCGCGTCCTGCCAGGCCTTGTTCTGCTGGCATGCGGTGTGAATCACCCAGTCGCCGATGGGCACGATCAAACCGGTTTCTTCGGCCTGCGGAATGAATTTGCTCGGAGACACAATGCCGAGCGTGGGGTGATGCCAGCGGATCAGTGCTTCTACACCGATAATCTGACCCGACTGTAGATCCACCTGTGGCTGGTACAGCAGCAGGAATTCGTTATGTTTGATTGCATTTCGAAGCCCGTCTTGCATGACGAGCTTGCCCTGAACTTTGTTATTCATCTCACTGGTATAGAACTGGTAACTGTTGCGACCCAGTTCCTTGGCTCGGTACATGGCGGCGTCAGCATTGCTGAGCAAGGTATCGGTATCGTCACCGTCGGCAGGGTAGGTGGCCAAGCCTATGCTGCAGGTGACGTGGAGTGTGTGCCCGCTGAGCTGAATCGGCTCCAGGATTGCTTCCTGGATCTTGTGCAGGGCCGGAGTAATGCCGTCGAGGTTGGAAGGCTGGTCGAACAGGATGATCACAAACTCGTCACCACCCAGGCGCACCACGGTGTCGGTACGACGGACGCACTCCAGCATGCGCTGGGCGACAGTTTTCAGCAGTTCGTCTCCGGCGCTGTGCCCCAGGCTGTCGTTCACCAGCTTGAATTTATCCAGATCGAGGAACACCACCGTCACCAGGCGGCTGTAGCGCTGAGCGTAAAGTATCGCCTGTTTGAGACGGTCTTCGAGCAGAGTGCGATTGGGCAGACCGGTCAGCGCATCATGGTCGCCCATGTAGCGGATACGCCGTTCGGTGTGTTGGCGTTCTATCGCGATGCCGGCAAGGTGCGTCGCCATGTCAATCAATTGCGTTTCGGTCGAACTCGGGCTGCGCACGGTGCTGGAATACAGGGCCAATGTGCCCAATACTTTTTGCTCATGGGACAGAATCGGCGTCGACCAACAGGCGCGAAATCCATAGGGCGCAGCGATTGAGCGGTACTCCTCCCAGAGCGGATCTTGCTCGATATCCGTGACGATGACCGGTTCTCGTCGATAGACAGCGGTGCCGCATGAGCCGACTTTCGGGCCGATCGCAATCCCGTCAATGAGCTGGGTATAGGCCTTCGGCAGGCTGGGGGCGGCCCCATGCAGCAGGTGCTTGCCATCTTCGTCCAACAGCAGGACGGACACCATCATCCCCTCCAGTTGTGACTCAACCAGGTGAGCAAGGCTGTCGAGGACTTCTTCAAGCTCGGTGCTCCTCGCGATCAGCTCGAGAACATGACCTTGTCCGGCACGGATGACGGCTTCTTGCTGTAATTGGGTGTTTTGTATTGCGAGCCGCTCTTTGGCGGTACTCAACTGGGTTGTTCTGCTTTCCAGCTGATGACGATTTTTGAGGAACTGATTCACCGCACGGGCCATGTTGCCAATCTCGTCCTTCCCATGCTCCACCATCATCAATTGCGCGTCGTCGACCTGCTCCTGGCGCAGTTGCCGGCTTATTTCATTCAGACGCGCGAGTACATGGCGCCCCATGAACACTCGGCTCACAAACCAGGCGAGGACCAGGCTGGCGCCCAACATAATCAGCACCCATTGCTGGCTGCGATTGGAGGCCTCGACCAGCCGCTGCACGGCTTCGCGATAGTCTTCGGTGTAAGCACTGGATTGTGCACGGGCCACGGCGACCAGCATGCCGGCCTGATTTCTCAGTTCCTCATGAAAGCGTTGTATTACATCGTGCTGGTTGATGAGCCTCAGGCGCTGGGAGAACAGATCGGGTGTATCGAGGTACGCGTCGGGAAACTTGCTTGCGGTACGTGGCATGTGCTCATACCGGGTACGCAGCTTTTGCACGGCGTTACTGTCATTGGCCTGCGGCAGATCGTAGAGTAAAACCGCCAGTTCCAGGCTGGCCCGGGTCTGGGCGCCGGTTAATTGGGCGATGCGATCCTGCAGGGTTTGCTCGAACGTGACTTCGGTTTGCAGCAAGCTTTCTCGCAGCTGTGCCACGATGTTGGTGGTATTGCGGAACAACTGACTCGACTGGTGCATGTCAAGTATGGCCACACCATTGTTCGCGGCCGTCAGCTGCAGCACCAGTCGATCAAGCGCTTCAAGCTGTTCGACTGTCGCCGCATAGCTTGAACGCAGGGTGTCGGAAGAGCGAGTTGTCAGTAGTTGATCGGTCTGGCGTTCGATCAGCAACGTGTTCAGCAATATGTCCTGTCCATATTGCATGCGGACCAGTCGTTCATCCGTCAGCTGCCGGGTGGCGCTGTTTGACGTTCGCAAGGCGTAGACTGCCGTCGCGCCACCCGCCAGGATCAGCAGGGCCAGCGCCAAAAAAGCCAGCGTGAACTGTGCGCGTAGCGATTGCGGTAATAGCTGGCGATACAGACTTGCGAGCCGGGAAGTCACGTCCAATGTCAGGGATTCCATAGGTGGCGATAGATGTCTCGGTAACCATTGTCAGGGTCGTACTGAAAATTTTTCCCGCCGTCGAAGGCGATATTGTCGGCATTGACCAGGTGAATCGGTGCCACGAAACCGCTCACCGGCTGCCCGGCAAACAGCCGGTTCAATTCATCCACCACTTGCCAGCCATGCAGGTTGAGCGGCTCGGCGACCGTAACGGTCTGGTAGGTCTTTGCGTGTATGCGTAAAAAGGCCGAAGCGCTGCCATCGCCGGCAGACAACAGACTGATTGCGTCACTGGGTATCCCGGCGCTGGTCAGTGTGGCAATCGAGTAGTCAAAATAGA
Source organism: Pseudomonas sp. H11T01 (assembly GCF_048515765.1). Classification (NCBI taxonomy): domain Bacteria; kingdom Pseudomonadati; phylum Pseudomonadota; class Gammaproteobacteria; order Pseudomonadales; family Pseudomonadaceae; genus Pseudomonas; species Pseudomonas sp. H11T01. The sequence goes on from NZ_JBLYED010000013.1 coordinate 25,211, forward strand.
TATCGTTGATGGCCAGCGTATGGGTCCAGCGCTTGCCGTAGCGCCGAAGCAGCTCCTTGGTGATCACAGGCATTTTCTCGCCACTTTCCGAGATCGCTACATCGCGTACTTCCAACAACGTGCATTCCTGGCAGGCCAGGATGACGCTCTCCATGGCTTTGGCTTTCGCCGTAGCGATGCTGTATTTGGAGTCAGTCAGAATGACGACGCCGGCATGTCCGTTTGACTGTGCGACTGCCGCCATGGCCGTGAGGCGAGCCACCTCCAGCGGGTCCGTCGTGACGTTCATGGCCACCTGTGTGCCACGAATGGGGCCGGGCTGCGCCCCTGCATGCCAGCCAACCACCGGCACACTCTGGCGGGCGAAGAGCGTCAGCGCCGCATTGTTCTCAAGGGCATCGGAGCCGCACAGAACGAGGCCATCGGGTTTCGCTGCCAGGGCATCGGCAAAGGCCTTCGCACGCCCGACGACTGATCCACCACCATCGAATATCTTCAGTGTCCAGCCCATCGCCGAAGCCGCCTCGCGGGCACCCTGTGCGACACCGACAATCCCGCCGTTACGTAAATCTTCTGCGACAAAGGCAATGCTCTTGCCCCGCTGAGCAGACGGGCCGGAAGCTGGGCCGCTCCAGCGAACGGCTTCAAGGGTGGCTTTGGAAACGATTTGCTGCGCCTGAATCACCGTAACGTTTTCGACGTCCGCTGCGATTGGCGGATTCGGTAAATTCTGGCTATATCCGGGAGCTGCCGTAAGAAGACAGAAGGCTGCAATTGAAGAACCCTTGAATATCCAGAGGCTGCGCAAGCCCTTGGGTTTATCAGCGCATGTGGTGCCTGGCCAGGAGCCGACGGCGCGATCATATTCTGGCATGGCGTCCCTTTTCGCTGAGAGTGCAGCAGCGCTGACTGTCCGCGAGGACCGTCGAGTCTGCTGTCTTCAGGTCTTGTGTGGGTAAAGTGCGCGAACTTTAGTCCTGAACATTCAGGAAAAGGGGCAGGGTCCGTGGCACAAGACAAAGGACGAAGGCCAAATAACATCGTTGACTACATCAGGCGGTTTTACAAGGTTTCAAACCGATGGACGTGAAAGTGATGTTTGTCTCAGCGGGATATACGCCAGCGCATAACCCGCTGAGACGGCACCTGCTTCTACTGGCTGAAAGCGCCTTCAGACAGAAGGGTTTCGATAGTGACTTCAGTGGTAGTCATCAACTTGTGCACCGGGCAACGATCAGCCACGCGATGCAGTTCTTCACGCTGGGCGTCGGTGAGCACACCCTTCAGGGTGAGCTTGACCTGCAGACCGTATTTGCCTTTCTGCTCCTGGCTGTTGTCGTGCTTGACTTCGACGGTGACGCCAGTCAGCGGGATGCCTTTCTTTTGCGCATAGAGCTTGAGGGTCAGGGCTTTACAGGCACCCAGCGCAGCGTCGAAGTAATCATGGGGCTCTGGCGCAGAACCCTCGCCGCCCTGGGCCTTGGGCAGGTCGGTGAAGAGTTCATGGTCGTCGATCTGGATGCTGTGACGAAAACCTTCGCTGGATTCGGTATTGACGGTAATGGTCATGGGAAACCTCATAGGCAGTGAGAAAGGTCGCGCACCAAGAGCGGATCGCGCGGCAGGAAACCGCATTCAGTTATAGAGCATCTGCTCCTTGAGGCGTTCCACTTTTTTGCGCTGAACCTGTTCGCGCAGATGTTGAGCCCGCCATGTTCTATGCAAATTCATATTGAGGCAAAGCCGCTAACCTGACGCTAAATCGCTTTGGCAAACCTGCCAACGATATCGGCTTGGACTGCGTAATAGTATGCAAGCTGTTTCAATATGCAGCGCTGAAATATTAATGGGGTATTGCGGGTAAGAAATATTTTGAGAGTAACTTTGTCCGCTGTGTGATGCGCAGGTGCGGAAGTAATCATATATCGAAAAACGAAGCGGCAATAAAGAGCTTGATGTATCCAAAGGACGACTGGTTGGGTTAAGAAATCCTACAAGCGATAAAGGCTTATAAGCTCCGTAATGATCAGTTACGAGGCGGTTGGAAATATTTGGATGGACAGTGCGCAAGTCGGTGAGCTTTACAAGGGGATTTTGGATTACTAAGATTTAAGGGGTGGGCTAAATTTAATGATGTGGGGCGGGGTATTAAGTGAGCGGTTTATACGAATCTTGATATTAGCCATTTAGTGCAGGGTCTTGTATTGATGAGTAACAGCGATTTTGGCAACGCTCTCTTGAGCAAGTACGAGGATGTCAGTGTTCTATTTCCTGGTGACAGTACTTATGCGGAAGCCAGGCAGGTCTATAATCGAATGCACGATCTTTATCCCTTAATGATAATTCGGACAATGAATCGGTCGGCCTTGAGGGAACTCGTTAATTTTGTGGCGTTCAATGACATTGAACTCGCGATCAGAGGCGGTGGACATCATATTGCTGGGTTCGGCTCTACACAAGGAGGGATACTTCTTGATTTTTCACCTTACAAAGATGTTGTGATTGATGAGGTAAAGGGGATTGCGAGCATTTCCCCAGGTGCTCGTTTAAGTGATGTGGACCTTGCACTTTGCCAAAGAGGGTATGTCATACCTACCGGCACGGTAAGTGATACAGGCATTGCTGGATTGACATTAGGTGGCGGTATTGGATGGCTTCTGGGCACGTTAGGGTTTACGTGTGAAAATTTGGTGGGGGCCGATGTGCTATTGGCGACTGGTAATATCGTCAGAGCCGAAGATCCAGGCTATGAAGATCTACTGTGGGCGCTCCGGGGCGGGGGAGGGAATTTTGGTGTTGTACTTGAATTCAGATACACCTTGTCGAAACTGCCCACTGTCTATTGCGGAACAATAGAGGTGTTCGACAGCGATATCAAAGATGTTTTCAATAACCTGATTGTTTATCTAGACAAGCATTGTCCGCCGAATCTGGTTGTTGCACCTGTGCTTCAATACTTGGGAGACAAGGGAGGATGTAGACTTTCTATTGATTTTTGCCTATGTGATTCAACCGATCTTTTGGAAATAAAGACGTTTGAGGAGTATTTGGGGTCAACGATAAAGCATGTCTTTATGACGAATGATTATGTGTCATGGCAATCGTGGTCCGACGAACGATTTTCGCAGCCGATGAGAGGGTACTGGAAGTCAGTGTGTCCTGAAGTCATGGGGGCAGATATATCGCGTTTGTTATTGGAGTGGGGGGAGGGGATGCCAGGTTCAAATTGCAATATAACTATCGAGCATTTTAACCCGTCTCGAAGGCAGCAACGACCCGGAGAGTCGGCATTTCCGCTACTGGATAAAGAGTATGGCATTCTATTTTCTGCCCGATGGACGTCTTTAAGTGACGACTCGATGTACATAGGGTGGGTTAAAGAAGCGGCAGACTCCATAATGCATGGGAGGGGATATTCTTCATATTCGAACTATACATCTGGCGAAGAAAAAAATAGTAAGTTGGTTTTTGTAAGTGATGAGGGTAGGTTGCTCACAACAAAGAAAAAATATGACCCGGCCAATATGTTTAGGCGTAATCACAATATTGCAAGGCAGCAGGATGTGTCGTGAGATCTTGATTTTGCTCGAAGCGTCACGACGCTTCGTTTCACTCTTCACTCCACTCTAGACGAACACAACTCGATTCTACATGCGCACAACTCCTAGAGAAACCTTAAAAAGAGAAAATACTAATGTGTGGAATACTCGCTGTGTACTCTCCAGTCGCCGACATACAACTCGATTACATCGAAAAAGCAATTGCAGAGCTAAATCATCGAGGGCCAGACTTTAACAGTAGTTATATTTCTGGCGATAAAAAAATCGCCCTTGGGCATACACTATTAGCGATTGCTGATACTCCTCAAAAAAGCCAACAACCTATTAAGTTTGAGCATTTGAGGATGACCTATAATGGGGAGATATATAATGTATCAGAGATAAGGCAGGATTTAATTTCAAGAGGTGCGACCTTGGCGACCACTTCTGATAGTGAAGTGCTGATCAAGGCAATATATTATTTTGGTCTGAGTTATCTGAGTAAAATAACAGGTTGCTATGCATTCGTGATTTTCGACAGCAGACTGAGTACTCTGTTTTTTGGGCGTGACCCGTATGGAGAAAAGCAACTGGTCTGGACGCAGACTAGTAGCGGGGTGGTAGCCATCAGTTCAGAGTCCAAAGCGCTCTCGCACATCCCCGGTGTCAGTTTGAATACCAATATCAAACGTGTGTGGCAAGATTTTATCTTCGGTTTTTATGCTCCTCGCGATGAAACCTATTTTGAAAATATCCATAATTCTGAACCTGGTATGATTTATGTCGTAGATTCCTACGGAAAAGTAGTTGAACACTTGAAAATCAATTCTACTGCTCAGGTCTGCTATACCGACGAGGGCCTGGTTAACGCATTGTCTTGCGCGGTTAAAAGCCAGATCCCTGATAGATTTCCGTCTGCTGTGATTTTATCTGGTGGATTGGATAGCAGTATAATCACAACCTTGCTTGATAAGCAGACCGTTAATATCAAAGCGTTCACAGCCTATTATCAAGGTACTGAGAGCGAAGATTTTTCTAGTGCAAAAAAACTGGTAAGTACTCTAAAGAATACAACATTACAGCCAGTTTGCGTCTCTCATGATGATGGGAAGAATCTGCTGTCTAAAGTTACCTACTCTTTGGAAGAACCCCTTTTAGATCAGGTTTATATCTCTCAGTACTTACTCTACAAAGCGGTGTCAGAAAAGGGGCTGCGGGTTGCACTAAACGGTCAAGCGGCAGATGAGTTTTGGTGTGGATACAACCAGCACTACGATTTTCCTGCTCAATGCGACGCGATACTTAATCATCAATGGCAGGAATATTATTTCGAGAGAGCTATTAACTCGGGACTGGGTCTGATCCTTACTGATTCTGAAATAAAAACTCTTATTGAGGAGCACCTACCAGACACGACGGATGAAGACCCATTAGAAGTACTTACACAATTTTCAATAAAAAATCACCTCCGAGCGATGCTCTGTCATGAAGATCGACTGTCCATGGCCTCATCCGTTGAAGTTCGTCTTCCCTTTTTAGATAGAAGCGTCACAAGCTTGGCCTTGAGTTTGGCCGCAAAAGAAAAAATAATTAATGGGATTGAAAAAATGCCCTTGCGAAGAGCGTTTGCCAACACGCTACCTCGTGAAATAGCGCAGCGACGTAAACTGGCTTTTCCTGACGCTCCTGCAAAAAACTATAATGAAGTATTAACGTCCCAGAGTAACACCAACTGTTTCAACGGTGTTTTTTCTCACGATGATTTTGAGCAATTCAAACTGCACGGAAAAAGTCCATGGGTAATGTTTGGAGTGAATACGTTCAATAATTCGTTCAATAGTTGAAGGTACTTTGCCGATAATTTCATTTCATGTATATCTAGTCCTTGTAGGTTTGTGTTCAATCCGTCGAATAATTATTTGATAAGAAGAGCATTGCACAACTCAATCATAAATCGCCGAACGGAGCTATAATCTTAAATGAAAACTCTACCTGATCCTAAAAATAATAATTTGACCGAGCTTGAAGTTTTTGGCTTGTCTGCCCAATACAACCTTGCGGACGGCCATAGTTATATTTCGGCTAAGACGCATTTCAATTCTGTATTGTCAGGCTTACCTGAGTTGTGGGATAACGCAGTCGAGACAACCATTCCGGAAATGGAGATACTTTTTAAAAATAAATTTTCCGAGTATTTCAACCTGAACGGTTTGAGGAAACACGAGCATTTTTCGGTTTGTCCCACCGCGTCCAATAGTATAGATATTGTCGGTGCGTGGGCGCGCTCAATGAATTACAAGATCGGACTCGTCGAGCCGACATTTGATAACCTTGCTCAATTGTTGCGGCGCAGAGAAGTAACGCTCGAGGCCATTCCTGAAATGGTATTTGCTGATTTGGACTTGCTGGAAGAAGTTGCCCAGGATAAGCAGCTTGATGCGTTGTTTATGGTCAATCCCAATAATCCGACTGGGGTTGTTATTGACGCTGTCATGATGTCGAATATTATTGAAATGTGCTATCGACACGACATTGTCTTGATACTCGATACCTCCTTCCGGTTCTGCCACCAGACCCACATAGACGAATACGCGATCCTCATTGATAAGGGGTTGTCATTTATCATTTTAGAGGACACCGGTAAGCAATGGCCGACATTAGATACCAAGGCCAGCCTACTTTCGTATAGCGCAGATTTGGCGCGTGACATCCGGAATATTTATGAGGAAGTGTACCTGTGTTGCTCAAATTTTTCATTGAGAGTGATCATTGCATTTATCGATGCGACCCTAAAAAAGGGTGGGCTTTCTTATATGCATTCGATCGTCATTAAAAATATTGAGATTGCACATTCGGAACTCGCCAATTCTTTGGTCACCATTGAGACGGCGGAGCCAGACTCCACCATGACCGTCATGTGGCTCAACATTGAGAGAACAGGATTCTCTGACCTTGAATTGACTAATTATCTTGCCAAGTATGACGTTGCGGTCTTGCCAGGGAGATATTTTTATTGGAACAGCCATCATGTCGCGGGACATAATCGCATCAGGATTGCTCTCATGAAGCCGGATGAGCAATTCGGATTTTCGATGTCGCGTTTAAAACAAGCGTTAACAGATCTTGAGGCGTTCAAGGCTTCGAAAAATGAGTGTTTAGCGGAGATTCCAGAATGAGAAAAGTTCTGGTTACTGGAGATTTTGAGATCGGAGAAGACGTATTTCCAATCGGCTTCGAACTCGTTCATATTCGAGGCCCAGTTGATGAGCAGCAAATTCTAGATGTCTTACCTGATGTGCAAGACTATATCCTGGGTGGGCCGGAATTTTTGTCTGCTCGCCTGATTGACGTCGCCGCTCGGCTAGAGAACGTAGTCGTGATGGGAACCGGTATCGCCAGCTTCGTAGACATAGAGCACGCTACAAAAAAAGGCATTCGATTAGCCAATACACCCAACATGAACTTTCAGGCAGTGACAGAGTTTACACTGGCCATGATCACTGTCTGTTTGGCAAAAGTATTTGAAAGTGTCGAGAGTGTCAAAGAGGGAACCCGGTGGATTCAAACACCCAGGCCTTCATTATCGAACTTGAGCTTTGGCTTTGTTGGCATGGGTACCATCGGTAGTGATATGGCTCATCAGCTCCACCTGCGAGGGTGTAGAAGCATGCATTACTGGTCTAGAAGCCGGAAAGTCGAGCTGGAGGCGTCATTGGATTTACGATACAGCTCTCTGGTCGATATTGCTAACACTGTTGATGTCCTATGCATTCATCTTACAAGTTGTGCCGAAACTCGCTACCTTATTGATGAGGTTTTGTTAAAAAACGCATCACCAACGCTGATGATCTTCAATATGTCCAGTCCAAAAATAATTTGTCCGATCGCACTTAAAAATTATCTCCGGTGCAACACAGAGGCGTTCTGTTTTATTGATGGCTACTACAATGAATGGGTAGATAATAAAGGGCAGCATGATGATCCACATGGCTTGCTTTCTCTGCCCGTCAGGAGTCTGGTTGTGACCTCGCACCTAGCGGCTCAGGAACAAGAAACCCTCAATATTATATTTGCTCGGGCGGCGACGCGGGTTCTTGAGTTTGCCTATGACGATGTAAAATGATGAATCGATTGCATTAGTGTACTTGCTGCTAAAAACACAAATACGAGTGCCTATTTCCAATTAATACTAAAGTCAGGGTTGCTCGTCATAAAGTTTACTTGCTGTTACAGGCTGTATACCTAGCAATAAAGGTGTCTAAATATGGCCGAAATATTCATTATCTTATTTCAACTTCACTTGCATATCCACTTTCTGTAGATTTGTTTTCGCCATAAACCGTGTCAGAAAATACAATAAAAATAATTAATCCTATTGGGGGATGTGAGTGGAGAGCTATACAGTGTAAAACCGTTATTGCTAGATGATATTGAGCATCTAACCGAAATACTTGATACCGCCGCGAAGAATTCAGGAGCAACCTTTTGTGGGCGCGTCAATAAAATTTCCTCCTCAAGGTGCAACTATTTTTTGACAATTCATATTCCTTACTTCACTTCTAGGCTGAGCGTGGGTCTTATAAACGTCATCCCAAGGATGCTGGACGTAAGGCTATTCTGAAGCAATCTTGCGTCGAAATAGATGATCGAACACCATGAAGCATGAAGTTTAGTAATGTAAAAAAGCAGGCGTGGAAACTTTTAAATATGCTCAACACCCTATTGATATAGTAGTGCTGGCCACCACAGTCAATAGGATATCGTAACCTAAGTACAGGCAGGCTTTCCAATGGCCGATTTTTATACTTCAGAAAAAATCTATGGTTCGCAGCTGGAAAACGGCAACCTAATGCCAATAAAAAAACTGACAGAACAGGCATTTAGACCTCGAACCGACAATTACAAATTGCAAAGCGAAGCGCTCCAGTTCTGGTTTAAAAACTCGGAGTTGATGGACGATTTTTTACGCAAGTCAAAAGTAGAAATTCAGAAGTTCCAGTTGTCGAAAATTAAAAAACTGGTTGACAATGCGTACACAAAAGTTCCTTTTTATCGCGAGTTTTATGGGGCCGCTGGTTACGAAGTGGGAAATATCTCAAGCTTCTCCGACTTCGAACAACTCCCTATAGTCAACAAAGTACTCCTTAACAGTTTCGACGCAAGCGGCAGAGTAGACGATCCTGCGTTTCTTGAGCTCGCTAACACCTCTCGGACATCCGGCTCAAGCGGAAAACCGTTTACAGTTTATAGCGATAATGACGATATCATCCTGGACCATCTTCAAGTGCTGCGCTTCTATAATTCATGCTTGAAAACCCCGCTGCAGGAAAACGACTGGCTCTATATGCTTCATCACTCAGGTTTGGCATTTTCGTCGCTACACGGAAAATACAGAACCTTCCAATTACCCGATTTACTCCCACACACCCCATTGGGTGAGCACTTGCTTTTCCTGCGCCCCAAGCTACTCATAACATTACCCAGTTACCTCCCTCTGATACTTCAGCATAAGGTAGAGTTGAAAATGAGTGGGGTCGAGGCGATTTTAACCAACTCTGAGACAAGTACACAGCTTGAACGTTCGTATTATTCGAAAGCGTTAGATCTCCCTATATTTGACGAGTACAGCTCTGAGGAAATAGGGATGATTGCGACGCAATGTGCCTACGGTCAGTACCATGTCGTTGAAGATGGCGTATACCTTGAGATTGTAGATGCAGACGAACATGGTTTTGGTACTGTTGTCTGTACGGATCTTAATAATGAGTTCATGCCATTGATCAGGTTTGACCATGGGGATATCGCCAGGAAAACTGCAAATCATAAACGCTGCGAATGCGGTAGTGTCTGCACATCGCTTGATGAAGTCAACGGTAGAAGGGATGACGCTTTTCGTACTCGCGAACAAAGGCTTGTTCCCAGTGCGTCTATTCTTGCTGCAGTAGATGACATACTGGTTACGCCTGCTGACAAAGCGTTAGCGACATTTCGCTTAATACAAAAAGGCCCGGAAACAATAGAGTTGCTCACGCACTATGTTAACGCACCCTACAAAGCCATGGCAGAACTATTACAGCAGTTAAAAGAGCGGCTCTCTAGCTTGTTCGGTTACCCGATTATACTTTTACATCGAGAAGTTGACGTGCTGCCAGAACATAAGTCGTATAAGCGTAAAAGCCTTGTTCGAGAGTGGGGGGCAAATTAATCATGTCACTGGTCAAGCTGGAAAGTGTTTCTGTATCGTTTAATGGAGAAGCACTTTTTTCGAACCTGAACTTGTCCATCAATAGTGGGGACAGAATAGGGATTGTCGGTGATAACGGATCCGGAAAGAGTTCGTTGCTGCGCAGTATTGCAAAACATCTGGATGAATATGAAGGCAATATTACCCATTCCAGAGGTTTGCGCTATCAGTATGTAGAGCAGGGCTTTCCCGACCAATGGAATGAATCAACAGCCTTTGAGGTTTTGGCAAGCTGCTTATCTGACCCCGTTACTGACAGTTGGAAGGCGGAGTACATATTTGAACTGTTTAGCTTTCCTAAAGACTTTCGCTCTCTGCTTGTTGGTCACTTGAGCGGGGGCTGGAAAAAAATATTGATGATTGCCAAGGCAGTTCTTCTGGAACCTGATTTGCTGTTATTGGATGAACCGACGAATCATTTGGATCAATCCCATATTACCAATCTCATTCGTCTGCTTAGAGACAGTCATGTCATATCTACGTTTGCTGTGATCAGCCACAATCGGGATTTTTTAGACTCAGTAACAAAAAGTACTTTGTTTCTTCATGATAGGTCGTCTTCTTATTTCAATGCTTCTTTTACACAGGCTAGAAAGTTACTTATAGAGCAAGAACAGGCCTCTTCAAGCGCCAGAATTGAAGCAATAAGTGAAATTCACAGATTAAAAAAAAGCGCGCAGTTTCAACGCCAGTTAGGCGTGAATAACTATAGCGATAGGGCGTTGCAAAAGGCCAAGCAAATAGAGAAGCGGATTAAGGGACTCGAGGCTGTAGTGCCAGAGAAGCATATGTCACGTAAAAAAGAAATCACTTTGGCAGTTGAAGAGTTCACCGGCAAAAAACTTATACAGATCGATGATTTGACATTGCATTCATCTGAGGGTGCCTTACTGTTTTCTATCAAATTCTTGGCGGTTAACAGAGGTGATCGATTGGTAATTTCTGGAACCAACGGTTGTGGCAAAAGTACTTTACTCAGAGCTATTCTTTCTAATACGGAGTCCAGTATCAAACTTGGCCCTTCCGTCAAGGTTGGTGTTCTTGATCAAGAGTTCTCTTTATTACCACTAAAACTTCAAATTTTGGAATTTGTTACCACCTACTTTGAATCTGACCAACAGAAAGCTATTAATAGTCTCGCTTCCTCAGGCTTTTCTTACTTGGAGTCTCAAAAAAAAATTGGACAGCTTAGCTACGGTGAACGCGCACGCCTTGCCATGTTGACACTGCGCTTAAGTAATCCAAATTTTTTGATTTTAGATGAGCCGACCAATCATTTGGATATAAGCTCTCAAGAAATGCTGGAACGTGAAATACAGCGTCTTAATCCAGCGGCGATAGTTGTTTCTCATGATGTTAGATTTATAGAAAATATTGGAACTCGTTTTTATGAAATTTCAAACGGAATGTTTAGAGACGTCACTTCTCAGAGCAACAAAATCTCCAAAGCCATTCCTTGATATTTGACTAAGAAACTATAGGCGCCTATGGACAGTTTGATTAATATAAAGTCGGTCAACAAAAACTATTGTTTGGCCAGAGAGACAGAAGGTATTGCGGCATGGTGCAAGCAATTAATAAAGCCACAATATGAGACGTTCCAGGCACTGAACTCGATAGATTTTACTGTTCAAAAAGGTGCCGCGGTCGGGTTTATTGGTCCTAACGGGGCAGGTAAGTCTAGTCTGATAAAGATTTTGTGTGGAATACAAAAGCCTTCCTCAGGCTCTGTGAGGGTTCTTGGCTACGATCCAAGCCTCCGTGAAAAAGAGTTTCTCAATCAAATTGGTGTTGTGTTTGGTCATAAGACTTCGCTGTGGTGGGATCTGCCGGTCATAACGAGTTTCGACACTTATAGAGAGATTTACAGTATTAAGGATAATGACTACCGCGAACGTCTCGCCGAACTCACTGAAGCATTGAATCTTAGTAAAGTCCTTCATAAGCCGGTGCGTAATCTTAGTTTGGGGGAACGCGTAAAGTGCGAGCTGACGTTAAATCTCTTACATTCTCCAAAGCTTATTTTTTTGGACGAGCCAACTGTCGGGCTGGATGTTACATCCAAATACGAGATACGGAAGTATTTGAATTATAAAAGAAAGGTGGATGATCTTTCCGTATTTCTTACAAGTCATGATTTGGGAGACATTGAGTCCTGCTGCGACGATGCCATTATCATCGATAAAGGCAAAATACGGTTTGATGGCTCTATGAACGAATTAAGCGCAAATTTTAAAGCCAACGTAAAGTTAACCGTCAGTGCCCAGGATGCAACCCAGAGCGAAGCCCGTCTTCTAGTGTTCAAAAAGGCCATCAAAAAATTTCAGAACATAAGTATCCTTAACGATGGATCAAATCAAACGACCTACCTTATCCCAAAGAATTATTTAGGTTCAGTTTTCGATATGTTTCAGGGTGGTGTTTATGACCTAGAGGTCTCCCCCCTGGATTTTGAGAGCAATGTCGTGAATCTTTTCAAAACATGGTCTGGTGAGTGATTCGTGAATAGTGCAGCTTATTTTAAACTCGTGCAAACGGGTTTGCTCTCGGTGTATAGAGACAGGTCCATGTTGATTACGGACCTTGTGATCGCTACCGGCGTACCCTTTTTTATACAATTTGCCATTTGGCGATTTGTCTATGAGGGGGCTAGCGCCGATACGTTACCGCAATACAGTCTGGAGGAAACGTACCTCTATTATGTTGCTGTGTTGGCGCTCAATCGCTTAAATAATACCTACGATCTTATACTCAGGGTGTCCACACATGTGCATGAAGGACAGTTAGAAGGTATTTTCATAAAGCCGATCAGCTATTTTAAATACAATCTCTTTATTTTTCTCGGCGAAAGTATTCTCTATTATGTTCCCATCCTGATCATTGCTATTTTTGTGATGCTTTCTGAAACAGCGTGGTCCGGTGTCCTGGGATTCATAATGTTGAGTCTGGTAAATTTGTTCTTTTGTTTTTTATTGGGCTTTTTGATGTCGTTGTCTACATTTTGGTTGACTCGACCTGATATGACTCTCAGCTTTCAAGTCATTCTGGCAAGCGTAATTGGTGGCACCCTTTTACCCATCGCTTATTGGCCAGCCTACCTCCAACCTTTAATGCAATATAATCCCTTTCGACTGATAATCAGTGGCCCGGCAGAATTTTTGTTGCGTCCAAGTAGTGAATTGCTTATGGAGCTTTTGTGTCTCTATGTTGTTTGGTTTTTAATAATGCTGGTGGCCTGTAAAGTTACGTTTAAATTTGCCAGCAACAGGTATTCGGGAGCGGGTGGTTAAATGCACATACTCAATTTGATTAAAAATTCGGCAAAAGAAGAGGCGAGATACAAAGCTAATTTGTTGGGCGGAATTTTGGCGCTGGTCACGCTTTACAGCCTGCAGTTCATTTTTTTTGAAGTCATAAGCTCGTTTGTTGTCACTGAAGAAAAAAATGCCAACTGGCTGCTGATTTTTTTTATGTCGTATGCATTGGGAGGTTTGCTCGTAAAGTTTTTTAGCTCAGCAATCACGGGCTTCTTCCGGGAGCTAACCCGAGGAAGGATAGATACTCTATTGGTGCGACCTGTCAATTTACTTGTGTTGATCTTGTTCAGGTGGTGTCAAGTTTATTATCTATTGGTTGCGCTTCTGTTAATTATAATCTGTGTCATCTCGAATAAAATTGATTTTCATTTGTTTTTTGTCAGTGTGGTTAATACGGGACTCTATTTGTTTGCCCTTGTAGTTGGAGTGGTTGCCAGTGTTACTTTTCTTTTGGCACTCAACTCCTTCTCTTTCATTACCCAGCGTGACTTACCTGTTGATTATATTCACTCATCCATTTTTACATTTGCGCTACTGCCTTCAACTTTTTACTCAAAGACATTGTTGTATTTTCTTGTGGCGACCTTGCCAATGATTGTATTCGCTTCTGTTGCATTAGACGCGCTTTACAATGGCATGACCCCGTTCGTTTCGGTGTTTTTTTCTGTAGTGACGGTTGCATTCTTTTTTGTAGTCAGAATTGTTTATGGTTTTTTTAACCGTTTCGACAGTATAGGAGGATGAGACTATACGGTAAGGTTTGAATCATTCGTCGATAGTTGAGGTCTTCCCTCTTTGGGTTCCAGCGTCGGTGGCTTGGCTGTTAAATCAGGTCCTGAAAACTCTTGACTCTGACAGGGCGGCCTCATGGAGTTTCACTCTCTCAAAGCGCTTTTCGCGCAGTTAACTGATAGCCTTCCCCAAAATACTTTCAGTGTGACTTGGGGAAGGGTTGTCACCAGCATCTTTGAGGTCGCGCTCAATACCGCAGAGTTTATTAATTTGGTTTAGTGCGATTTCAGTCCTCACGTCTTGCCTTTTGGGCTGCACTTTTAGCGTCTCTACGAACTTGCACCGGGTATGGGCCCATTACTTACCGTTCCTACGGTCCGCTGGCTGGCATGCACATACCAGGATCGTCGGGGGCTATTGGGGAAAACTGGAAGCATTTGATACCCAATTCAACGAGGACAGACAAGTCGCCGGTAGGCTTTCGCAATCCCAAGGGTCTGGTAGAGGCATACTTTTTCGATTTTGGCATCGGGAAGTATCATGGCAGTGGGCCTCGGAAAGAGATCTTGCGCACAGCATCGAGCTTCATCTAACGGTTTTTATTGGTAAGTGATTAATTGGTTACAATGCACAGCCAGCCCGCTATGTCTGGAATGCAAAGGGGAAATATACTTTGAGCAAGATACGGCTAGCCCATGAGGCCCTAGCCTCACAGGTTGCCGGGTAAATGTTGCTCTGCGGTTGCGTCTGGTAATGCACTGTTGCCAGATAAGCCTCGAAGAGCTCAGCTATCAAAATCGCTTAAAAAACCACATAACGTGCTGACTACGATATCGACCAGACACTGCATCAAGTACGGATCTTCCTCGCCAATGGAGAACCGCAAATGAGCAGGCATGTCGTCAGCCATGGTATTAGCTGACACTCGAGTAGTTGAAAACCCATAGCTTGTCCCTTGGGTCATGGGAATGTGATTCTCACGACAACGCTGAAGCAACATGTGAATGAACTCTTCAAGACGTGTACGATTATTGAGCTTCGCTGCCTTCATTGTGATGGTTACCACACCTCCACCGTGTTGCCAGCCAAGCTCACGCCAATTCCATGGATAAGCCACATCAAGCCGGGTAGTAAGAAAGTTATTATCCAGAAGACCTTTTGTAAAGTGTCGAGCGTTTTTGCTCAACAGTTGCGCTCTACGCAAATACATTGATCGGTCGTATTCCGGAAATTTGGTCACACCAGACTGATACATGACGCCACCGGTACTCCTTCGACTGGTTGCTAACTGTGAGCTGTATTTTTTAGGCGCTACCACTATACCCGCCATTTGCATATCCAAGCCGAACTGCAAGTATTTACTTCCGCTCTCGTAATAAAGCACCGTTGGATGGTTCTCTGCCCCGAATATTTCAAATACATCAACACCGCCAGAGACCATAGTGCCGTCTATCACGAGCCATTTGTCTTTCCAGTCGTACGGCACGATTTTGCTAGCCAGAACCTTAAAGTCCAGAATGTTTAGGTTTCTGTCATTAGCCACTGGGTCTAGGAATATAACACTGGCATTCGTAGTCTGTACCAAGGCTACCAAGTCGTCGAGCTCCCATGAGCAGGAGCGAATTAACTCGACATGGTGAAGCCGCTCTAGCTGCTCAAATGCCTCGAAGTAGATGTAAGGAGAAGTAACTACTCTGGTACCCTTCAGAAAAACGCTACCTAACAGAAAACTTTCAATAATTGTGTAGGCTGCTTGCCCGGACGATGCCAGCAGCAAGTCATTTGTTTCATTATTAAAACCCAGGCTTTGTAAGAGGTTTATTTCCACCTCTCGTAACTGTATTGACCCGTAGCGATCATAGTTTACTGCGGAGCTGCTATTTTCTTGCGGATCAAAAAACATGATGCAGCCGCTTTGATTATTACTTGCACTGCACCAAGCGAGACTGTTTCGCAAGAATGCGTACTCTTGAATCATCAAGCGGTAAGCGTGACAAGCTGATGTGTGGGGTAGTTCTTGACTTGTCAGTCTGTTTAGTCGAGTCAGTGAGTTGGACGTCCTTTCCAGCACGTAGTCAATGCTACTTTGCTCAAGCGATAGTCCTTCTGTTATCGCAAACCTCTGGTGTCGTTCAGTTTCTGCTATTAGTTTTTCGAATTTTACTGTTAATTGCTGGAGCAGATCAGGCCAGATCTGATTTTTACCTGGAGGGAGAGCTTCAATTTGGTAAAGGCGTGTTGTTTCATTTTGTGCTGTTTTATTTTCTGAAGTCTCGGCTATCAATCGGGCGTCTTGTGCTACTTGATCGGCGAATGGTCGGTATTGTTTCCGCAAACTTGCGTTCCTTACACCCATCGTTACGTTTCCTAGGAGCTGTATGTTTAGATGCATTTATTGACCCCGAAACAATGTCATGCAAGGAATATACGTTCAATAGTTATTTAATTACTTGCTGTTCAAATAGTCAGGTTCGAATGTCTTCATGCGATGGGTTGCCCAGTGCCAGCCTTGGTGCGGCGCCCAAGTCGAGGTGATGAGCGGTACGCTCTACGGTGATATCTAGTTACACACTTCCATTTGATTGGCCTCTTCGCGGAGGTAGGTCTTTTGTCATGCCATCAATCGTAAAAATACAGCAGTTAAATTTTCGAAATAAAGAATCATCTAAAATTCAGATTGGACGTATTGCTGGATGTGAGTGATGCTGATTGTGTTTCGAGTGAAACTAATTATGTATCTTCAAGGATGAAGGGTTTTTTATGGTCGACTTCAATACGCTTTTGCCAGAGATGATCGTCTCTGATATTAAAAATAGTTTAAGATTTTATTGTAAGGTGATTGGTTTCAATGTTGAGTACGAAAGGCCGGAAGATGGCTTCGCATTCATTTCATATCACGGAAGCCAACTGATGCTGGAGCAAGACCGCTTCAAAGCGTCGCCTTGGCGAGTAGAGCCTCTGGAAAAGCCCTATGGGCGGGGGATGAATCTTTCAATCGAGTGCCCTGATGTTAATGCGTTGGTGAGGACCTTGGAGAAGTCTGGATACGCGCTGCGCAAGCCGGTAGAGGAGTTCTGGTATAGGGAGGGTAAACGGCTTCAAGGCGAGAGTAATTTCCTTGTGCTGGATCCGGATGGTTATTTGCTTCGATTTGCTCAGGATTTAGGTTCTAAACCTATAGGGCGGGACGAGCTCTAACGCCTGAGCAGGACTCATCGCTTTAGCAGGAGTTGGGAGGGGGCTTACCCGGTAATTACCCGGTAAAGTGATCTTTGATTCGCCACAGATTTTAATCTGATCGCTCAATTTGGGGCTGTCGTCAGCCTTTCACCCGGCGTCATGCCCTCGTGCTCCACATCATTCATCTCACACGTTTAGTCGCGCTGGTCGCGCTGATGATGCTCAGCCATCTGGCCAGTGCGTTTCATGGTGTTCCAGGGTCATCGCCTGCTGGCACGGCAGAATACGGCTGTGCGAGGGGCTTGGGCGGAGCACCGATGTTCTCGAATAGACCGCCAGGGTCCAGGTTAATAAATGCCCAATAAAAAACGCCCCGAACCAGTCGGGGCGTTTTTATGTGGCGAGACGGCGAGGGCTTATTTACCCTGCCAGCGCTGCAGTACCAAGGTGGCGTTGGTGCCACCGAAGCCGAAGCTGTTGCTCATCACGTTGTTGAGCGTGACATTCTCGCGGGTCTTGGTCAGGATCGGCATGTCAGCGACAGCTGGGTCCAGCTCGTCGATGTTGGCCGAGCCGGCCATGAAGTTGCCTTCCATCATCAGCATGCAGTAGATCGCTTCGTGAACGCCTGCGGCGCCCAGGGAGTGACCGGACAGGCTCTTGGTGGAGCTGATGGCCGGAGCCTTGTCGCCGAACACTTCACGTACACCTTCCATCTCTTTGGCGTCGCCGACCGGAGTCGAAGTGCCGTGAGTGTTGATGTAGTCGATCGGGCCGTCGACGGTGGACATGGCCATCTGCATGCAGCGGATGGCGCCTTCGCCGCTAGGAGCGACCATGTCGTAGCCATCGGAGGTCGCGCCGTAGCCAACGATTTCCGCGTAGATCTTCGCGCCGCGGGCCAGAGCGTGTTCCAGCTCTTCCACCACGACCATGCCGCCACCGCCGGCGATGACGAAACCGTCACGCTTGGCGTCGTAGGCACGGGAAGCTTTTTCCGGGGTTTCGTTGTATTGGCTGGACAGTGCGCCCATGGCGTCGAACAGGAACGACTGGCTCCAGTGTTCTTCTTCGCCGCCGCCGGCAAAAACGATGTCCTGCTTGCCCATCTGGATCTGTTCCATGGCAGTACCGATGCAGTGAGCACTGGTGGCACAGGCAGAAGCGATGGAGTAGTTCAGGCCCTTGATCTTGAATGGTGTCGCCAGACAAGCGGAAACCGTGCTGCTCATGGTCCGCGTGACGCGGTATGGGCCGACGCGTTTGACGCCTTTTTCACGCAGGATGTCCAGCGCTTCCATCTGGTTCAGGGTCGACGCGCCGCCGGAGCCGGCAATCAGGCCGGTACGCGGGTTGGAGACTTGCTCCTCGGTCAGACCGGAGTCCGCGATGGCGTCTTTCATGGCCAGGTATGCGTAAGCCGCTGCGTGGCCGACGAAGCGATAGATCTTGCGATCGATCAGTTCTTCGAGGTTAAGGTCAATGGAGCCGGAAACCTGGCTACGCAGACCCATTTCGGCATATTCCGGGTTGAAGCGGATGCCAGGGCGACTTGCACGCAGGTTAGCGGAGACGGTCTCTTTGTCATTGCCCAGGCACGAAACGATGCCCAGACCAGTGATAACGACGCGGCGCATGCGGATAACCCTTAGAAGTTGTCAGTGGAAGTAAATACGCCAACCCGAAGGCCTTCGGCGGTGTAGATCTCACGGCCGTCGACGCTGACAGAACCATCGGCGATGGCCATGTTCAGCTTGCCGCGCATGACGCGTTTGATCTGAATGTTGTACGTAACTTTTTTGGCAGTCGGCAAGACCTGGCCGAAGAATTTTACCTCTCCTGAACCCAATGCGCGACCACGGCCTGGCAGGTCTTGCCAGCCCAGGAAGAAACCGACCAGTTGCCACATGGCATCCAGGCCCAGGCAGCCAGGCATCACCGGGTCGCCTTCGAAGTGGCACGCGAAGAACCACAGGTCTGGATTGATATCCAGCTCAGCGACCAATTCACCTTTGCCGTACTTGCCACCCTCAGCGCTGATATGGGTGATGCGATCCACCATCAACATGTTAGGGGCGGGCAGTTGCGCGTTACCTGGGCCGAACAGCTCACCGCGACTGCAGCGCAGCAGATCTTCCCGGGTAAAGGCTTTTTGTTTGGTCATGCGAGCTCCTCAATAGTCCCATGCGGCAGGGTGGGGCAAATCTTCCCGACCGATCGAAGCGTTCATGCCTCGAATCGCAGCCTACCCATAGACTATTGCGTTGTAGTGAAAGTCACAGCACAAAGGGCATGAATGTACACTTGTGCACTGAAATTATTATTCAGGCTCGTTTCAGGGCCTGTTCGGGTGCCTAAGACTGCCGCACTTTCGCATTTCACGCCAGTCGCAGATCGTCGAAACCTCCGTACTAATGCACCCAGCGCTGCAGAATTTGCTGCAGATCAGTGCGTTTGAATGGCTTGGCCAGATAATCGTTCATTCCGGCATCAAGGCAGGCTTCGCGGTCTCCCTGTAAAGCATTGGCTGTCAGGGCGATGATTGGCAAGTCGGCGCAGCCGGGCAGTTGGCGGATCTGTCGGGTGGCTTCATAGCCATCGATAAGCGGCAGTCGGCAGTCCATCAGGATCGCTTCGAATATCAGGCTCTCAGCGCTGCGAATGGCTTGTGCGCCGTCGGTGGCGACGCTGACGGTGAAGCCCAGGCTGCGCAGCATTGCCTCGATCACTGTCCGGTTGACCGGATTGTCCTCCACCAGCAACACATTGCGACCTTCGCCATGGTCGTTTCCTGACGGTAAGCGTGGTGCAAGCACTGGCAAGCTTTGCTGATACAGCGCCAACGGTATCTCCAGGGTGAAGACCGAGCCGCGGCCTTCTTCACTCTGGGCACGAAGGGTGCCGCCCATCCGTTCGGCGAGGGTGCGGGCAATTGGCAGGCCAAGCCCGGTGCCGCCATAACGTCGGGAAATCGAGCTGTCGGCCTGCTGGAACGCATTGAACATCAGGTCCAGGCTTTGCGCCGAGATGCCGATGCCGCTGTCGCGCACACTGCAGGTGAACCACAGCACTTCGTGGTCCAGAGATTGCCACTGCGGCTCAATTGTGACGCTGCCTTGATCGGTGAATTTCAGTGCATTGCCGATCAGGTTGACCAGGATCTGCCGGATCCGCGTCGGATCACCCTGAACCTGCAGCGACTCCATGCCGGCCGGGATTTTCAGCTCGAGGCTAAGGCCGCGCTGCAGCGCGCTGTGCTGGAACGCCTGGGCGCAGCTGGTGATCAGGTCGGCGAGGTTGAACGGGATATGTTCCAGTTCCAGCGCCGAACGCTCGATGCGCGAGAAGTCGAGGATGTCGTTGATTACCTTGAGCAGGTGTTCGGTGGACTCTGAGGCAAGCGCCGCGTATTCGATCTGCTCTTCGGTCATTTCGGTGGTTTCGAGCAGTTGCAGCATACCCAACACACCATTCATCGGCGTGCGCAGCTCATGGCTCATCATCGCCAGGAAGTCAGATTTGGCATTGTTGGCTTTTTCTGCTTCTTCGCGGGTCTGGATCAATTGAGCCATCGCCTGATGCTGTTCGCGACTGGCTTGCGCAAGGCCTGCGGCCAGGTTGTTGATGTGTCGCGACAGGTTGCCAAGCTCTGCATCGTCGACGATCGGCAGTGGGGTGCTGTAGTCGCCCTGTTGAATCGCCTTGACCGCATTACCCATTGCACTGATCGGCTGCGAAAGGCTTGCGGCCAGGCGGCGAGCCAGTAGAAAGGTAAACAGCAGGGCAAACAGCGCAAGAATCCCGGCCTTGAACAGGATTTCCTGCTGGCGCTGACTGAAGGCGTCATTGGACATGCCGACAATTACCCGGCCCAAGTAATCCTCCTTTGGTGTGACAGCCGGCGAACTGCCGTTCTCAAGGAAATCATTATTGAGCTGGATGCGTTGCAGGCGTACCGGTGCTTGAAACGCTTCAACCTGCTGCGATCGACTGACGGTTTCCGAGGGTTGCTCGACATACACCAGAACATTGTTGGCGCTGTCCTGCACTTCCAGAAAGCGCACATGAGGGATCGCCAGCGTGGCTTGCAACAAACTTTCGAGCACCTCGTTGTTGCCGGAAATCACGCCGTATTCGGTAGCCGGTGCCAGTTGGTTGGCGATCAACTGACCGGTGTGGTTCAGCTCCTGGCGCAAATCCTGAATCCGCACGAAGGTAAAGAAGCTGATCAGCAGCAATGTCAGCAACAAGGCAGGGCCAAGGCTGATTATTTGGGTACGGGTATTGATGTCCCAACGGCGACGGAAGGTCATGGGTGGTTTTCTCCTTCGGCCAGCCGGGTCGCGACAGACTGTTCGTCAATCGGTTCGATGCCCAGTGAGCGCGCCACTTGCGGATTGCTCAGCACTTTGAACTGTTGCGGGTACAGGGCGCGCGGCCAGCTGGCGGTCGGGCGGTCGAGCAAGGTGTCGAGAATTGCCAGCCAGTCGTTTTGGTCGCTGTAGGTGCTGGCCAGGCTGCCGGCTTTGACGAAACCGGCATTGGGGCCAATCAAGGCCAATTGCCGGGCATAGCTGCTCAGCAGCAGATTTTTCACGGTTTTCGGGTTGTACAGGTCGTTATCGTCGAGACCCAAGAGCACGTCGCTGTTTTTCAGCAGTGCCTGGAGTGGGCGGCTGTCACTGGTGTTGTCCCAGCGCTCGGCGACGATTTGCAGGCCCAGCGGTTGCGCGGCCTGGCGCAGTTCTTTCAAGAGAAATTCGCTGTGGCTGTCATAGAGCACGCCAACCCGTCGGGCTTGCGGCAGTATGCTTTGGGCCAGACGCAATTGTCGGTCCAGTGGCGGATCGCTCCACAGCAGACTGAGTCTGGCGGGCAGGGTGTTGCCCAGACGTTGCCGGGCTTGCAGTCGACTGATGCGCAGCGCCAGGGTTGCCGGTCCTTGGGCGTCTTGCAGGCGCCAGTCCAGGCTCGGCAGGTCAAGCAAGATCAGTCGTGTGCCTGGAGGCAGTTTGCTCGGGGCAGGCAGGTCAGTCAGCGAACTGAAGCGCACCGTGTCTTCGGGCCGCCGTTGGCTCAGGGCTTGGGTAAAGGACTGTACGCCGGGGCTGTCTTCGGCGCCGGTCAGCACAATCTCTGCGGCCTGGACCGCAAGGCTGGCGAGCAGGCAGATAACGGCCAGGCACACTGACTTGATCAGGTGGCCAAGGGGTGGCGTCATCCGTGACTGACGTTCATCCATGCTAGAACTCCAGCTCCGCGCTGAAGTAGAGAACATGGCGCTGGTCATACGTGTTGTCGGCAAGCGTGGTGGGTTGGGCGTCGAGCCGTTGCTGGAGTATCCCGGCCAGCTCCAGACTGGTCTTGCCTAGGGCGATGCGCTTGGCGATCCGCGTGTCTACCCGTTCAAAGCGGTAGCCGTTGAGGGCATCGTCGCCATAGTAGAAGAGCGCGCTGGACCAACCCTGACCCCAATCGCGCAGCCAGCCTGCCGAGCCACTGTTGCGTGCGGTCAGTTGCTGATCGAGGAAATTGCTCGCCTCGGCGTCGACGTAGGCATAGGTCAGGCGCAGGCGGTCCGCGGCGCTCATGCGCCAGTCGAGCTGGATTTCGCTGCCGCTGAAACGTGAGGAGTTCGAGTTGCTGGCGATGTACTGATTGTTACGCAGAGGTTCGCTGATCATTCCGGTGATTTCGTCGTTAAACAGCTTCACGTCGACCGTCAGCCCGATATCGGCAAAGAACCCGTTGTAGCCCAGTTCCCGCGAGCGCATGTGTTCTTGCTCGAGATTGCCCGGGCCGCGGGTCTTGACGAAGTACTGGGCGCTGGACTGACCGTAGGCTCTGGGACTCAGGTTAGTGACCCGATAGCTCCAGTTGACGTTGTTCTCGAACATGTCCGGTGAGCGGATGGCCTCCGAATACACCGCGCGCAGGCCGTGGCGCGGGTTGATCAGGTAATTGACTGCCACCCGCGGAGTCAGCGAACTGCCAATCAACCGAGTGTCTTCGAACATGGCACCGCCCTGAAGCAACCAGTGCTCGCTTGCTCTCCACTCAAGCTGACCAAACAATCGCCAGATCGTGTCATCAAGGGTGCCATTGAAATAGGTCTCGGAGTCTGCGCGGTCGTAACGGTAGTTCATCCCACTCACTAGCCGCAGGCTATCGGACAGGCTCAGGGTGTCCTGCAGTTCGAGGTCGTAGCGCGATTCGCGGGCGCTTTGGTCGATATCGCCGCACAGGGTTTGCCTGGCGCCACCTTTCCATTGCTCCAGAACCTGATTGGCCAGCGCCTGTTCCGCGGGTGTCCCGGGCGGTGCTCCTGTGGCGGTGTAATTCTCCATGTGCCGGGCGAGTTGTTCGGTGTAGTTCGGGTCGAGCTGCCAGAGTCGGGTCAGTTCCGGGCTGAATGAGACCTCAGCGTCGCATGCCCGCCAGTTCTGCTGGCGATCCCATTGTTGCGCCGATCCCTGGATATAAAGGCTGTGGTCCGGGTTAATGTCCAGGTTCCATCGCAACGAACTGGCATAGTCCTTGGCGATGACGTCAGAATTGTTACCGGCCGTGGTGATTCCGGAGAACACTGGACGGTAGGTATAAGGCCGCTGGTTGGTGCCGTCTTTGGCGTTCAATTGCCAATCGATGCTTTGCTGTTCGTTAAGCATCTGACTAACGGCCAGGTTAAAGCGGTTCGAGCGGCGACTGTCACGATAATCCGCGCCATTACGATCTGAATCGAAACCGTCATCTTCCTGACCGGACAGCGATACGCGCAGATCGCCGGTGTCCCAGCCGCTGCCCTGGCTGGCGTACCAGTCATTGATGCCGCGCTGGCCATGGGTAACCTTCATACGTGTGCCGTGGCTGTCGGCCGGCGAGCGAGTGATGATATTGACCACCGCCATCAGTGCATTGGCGCCATAGCTCACGGTATTGGGCCCGCGAAAGACTTCGATGCGCTCGATATCCTCCATGGCCACCGGAATATCGCTCCAGTCCACGGTCGCCAGGCCCGCGCGATACACCGAGCGGCCGTCGATCAGCACCTGCATGCGCCGCGCTTCACTGGCATTGGTGCCGTGATAGTTCACCACCGCCTGATTGCCGCTGATATTGCCGACCATCATCCCCGGCACCAGACGCAGCAGTTCGCTGATATCCCGGGCGCCGCTGGCCTTGATCAGTTCACTGTCGATTACCGTCATGCTGCCGGGAACTGCCGCCGGCGACTGTTTCAGGCGGGTAGCGGTGAGCACCTGCGGCAGCGGCTGGTTATCGAGAAACAGGTCATCGGCCAGCAGCGGATTGCTGACAATCAGCGCGAGGGCCAGTGATGAGCGAGGATTGGGAGGGCCAAAATACACGGCACAGCCTTGAGAACAAATTATTGCCGCGCATGTTAACCGAGCTGATCGGGTTTTCCAGTCACGATGCTGGCATTTTCCGTGGCGAAATGGGTCTGATACCAACATTTACCGGTATTCATCGGTGGGGCTGGCCGACAGTGGACTGCCCCGTATAATGCCCTCATCGCCACTGGTATGGATTAACGGATTGCATATGACTGAACAGCGCCCAATTGCGGTCCTGGGAGGCGGAAGTTTTGGTACCGCCGTGGCCAATTTACTGGCTGAGAACGGCCATCGCGTGCGGCAGTGGATGCGTGATCCTGAACAGGCCGAGGCCATTCGGGTGAACCGCGAGAACCCGCGTTACCTCAAGGGCATCAAGGTTCATCCTGCGGTGGAGCCTGTCACTGACCTGCTGGCGACGCTGACCGACTGCGATCTGTGTTTCGTCGCGTTGCCGTCCAGCGCATTGCGCTCGGTGTTAGCTCCCCATGCCGAGCGCCTGAGCGGCAAACTACTGGTCAGCCTGACCAAAGGCATCGAGGCGCATACCTTCAAGCTGATGAGCGAGATTCTCGAAGAAATCGCTCCGCAAGCACGAATCGGCGTGTTGTCCGGGCCGAACCTGGCTCGGGAAGTGGCCGAGCACGCGTTGACCGCCACCGTGGTCGCCAGCGAAGACGAAGAGCTCTGCCAACGGGTTCAGGCGGCGCTGCATGGCCGTACCTTCCGTGTTTACGCCAGTGCCGACCGCTTTGGGGTGGAGCTGGGCGGGGCGCTGAAAAACGTCTACGCGATCATCGCCGGCATGGCCGTGGCATTGGGCATGGGTGAAAACACCAAGAGCATGTTGATTACTCGGGCTTTGGCGGAGATGACCCGTTTCGCCGTCAGTCAGGGTGCAAATCCCATGACCTTTCTTGGCCTGGCCGGAGTTGGCGATTTGATCGTCACCTGTTCGTCACCCAAGAGCCGCAACTACCAAGTCGGCTTTGCCCTGGGGCAGGGGTTGAGTCTGGAGGAGGCGGTGACCAGTCTTGGCGAAGTTGCCGAGGGGGTGAATACTCTTAAGGTACTCAAGGTCAAAGCTCAGGAAGTGGGTGTCTACATGCCGTTGGTCGCCGGCTTGCATGCGATTTTGTTCGAAGGGCGCACGCTCAACCAGGTCATCGAGTTGTTGATGCGCGCCGAGCCGAAAACCGATGTGGATTTTATCTCCACAAGTGGTTTCAACTAAGCACGACAAGGAGCGAAACATGAACGATTCCAAGAACGAGGCCAAATACGAATCCATTTTGCTGCGTGTACTGTGGATGCTGGTGTACGTGCTGGTCTGGCAAGTTGCGCAATTCATCCTCGGCGCTGTGGTGCTGGTGCAACTCATCTACCGGCTGATCTACGGTGCGCCGAATGCCAGCCTGATGAATTTTGGCGACAGCCTGAGCCAGTTCCTGGCGCAGATCGGTCGCTTCGGCAGTTTTCACAGTGACCAGAAACCCTGGCCATTCGCCGATTGGCCGACCCCGCGCACGCCCGAAGGCGAAGCGCCGCATGCCGTACCGCCTGCACCACACCCGGTACGGGATGAGGAGCCGAAGCTATGAAGCTCTGGGTGCTGCGTCACGGTGAAGCCGAGCCCCACGCCAATAGCGATGCTGAGCGTAACCTGACCGAGAATGGCCGCAAGGAAGTGCTGAGCAGCGCTGCGCAGCTGATCGGCCAACCGATCAGCGCGATCTACGCCAGCCCTTACACTCGGGCGCAGCAGACCGCGCAATTGGTGCGTGAAGCCCTGGGCTTCGAGCCTGAGGTCCGCACCGTGAAGTGGTTGACTCCCGACAATGATCCGCCGGCGGTGGTGGATGAGCTCGACTCGTTGGATAACGTACTGCTGGTCAGCCATAACCCGCTGGTCAGCAACCTGATTGCCTATCTGCAACATGGTCACTGGCGCGAACTGCAGCGGGTGGGCACCGCCGGCCTTGCCGAGCTGGAAGGCGAATGGCCGCTGGCGGGGTTGATGACCCTTAATAGCCTCAAACATCCGTAGCAGCAGGCCGAACACATACATGTGGCGAGGGAGCTTGCTCCCGCTGGGCTGCGAAGCGGCCCTAAATCCGGTGACCGCGGTGTTTCAGGTAGACCGCATTTGCCGATTTCACGACTGCTTCGCAGCCGAGCGGGAGCAAGCTCCCTCGCCACAGGGACATCACTTCCGCCCCCTGATTTATCTGTGAAATACTCAACCAAGCAACTGCTTGGTTGACTACGCTTGCCTCCATGTAAAACAAAAGGGAGGGGGGTCGTATGTCTCGCACTTTTCGTTTGCCGCTGGACGTGTTCTACGAGCGTGAAGCTCGTCATCCCCGTCAACGTTTTCTGGTCCAGCCGCTGGGTGGCGGGCAGGTCGAAACCCTGAGTTGGTCCGATGTTGGCCATCAGGCCCGCTGTGCAGCCCACTGGCTTCGCGCACGGGAGCTGCCGCAAGGCAGCCACATCGCAATCATTTCAAAAAACTGTGCGCACTGGATTATCGCTGACCTGGCGATCTGGATGGCCGGCCATGTCTCCGTGCCGCTGTATCCCAACCTGAGCGCTGACTCGGTGTCCCAGGTACTCGAGCATTCAGAGTCGGCTTTGGTGTTTATCGGCAAGCTGGATGACTGGCCGGGCATGGCACCCGGGATCCGCGCCGATTTGCCGACCATCAGTCTGCCGCTATGTCCTGAGGGTTCATTCGATTACAGCTGGGCCGATCTGCAACACAGTTCACCCATTCAGGACGACCCGCTGCCTGCGGCCTCGCAACTGGCGACGATTATTTACACCTCGGGTACTACCGGTTTGCCCAAGGGCGTAATGCATAGCTTCGGCAATCTCGGTTTCGCCACTACCCATGGCACGCAACTCTTTGGCCTGGGGGAGGCGGATCGGCTGCTGTCCTACCTGCCGTTGTGCCATGTCGCTGAACGTATGTTCGTTGAACTGGCCTCGATCTACACGGGGCAAACGGTGTTCTTTGCCGAGAGCCTGGACACATTCCTCACCGACCTGAAGCGCGCTCGGCCTACCGCGCTGTTTGGCGTGCCGCGGATATGGACCAGGTTCCAGATGGGGGTGTACAGCAAGATGTCCGCCAAACGCCTGGATTTCCTGCTGGGCTTGCCGATCATTGGCCGGTGGGTTGGGCATAAAGTGCTCGCCGGGTTGGGGTTGGACGCCTTGCGCATTGCCTTGTCTGGTGCCGCGCCAGTGCCGCAGACCTTGCTTGAGTGGTACCAGAAGCTTGGGCTGGATGTGCTGGAGGTCTATGGCATGACCGAGAATTGTGGTTATTCCCATGTCGGTCGTGCGGGCCAACACACACCAGGTTGGATCGGTGGACCCTGCCCGGACGTCGAGGTGCGTATCGAACCGTCGGGTGAAGTGCTGGTGCGTAGCGGGGCGACCATGCTCGGTTACTTCAAGGACCCGCAGAAAACCTTTGAGACCCTCACCGAAGATGGCTTCCTGCGCACCGGCGACAAAGGCGAGCAGGACGCCGAAGGCAATCTGCGCCTGACCGGGCGGATCAAGGAAATCTTCAAGACCAGCAAAGGCAAATATGTCGCGCCGGCACCGATCGAAAACCGTCTGGCGGTCCATTCACGGATCGAGCAAGTGTGTGTGGTCGGTGACGGTTTGAGTGCGCCGCTGGGCCTGTGTGTGTTGTCGGCGGTCGGCCTTCAGGATGCCGCCAGTGCCGCTCGAAACGGCTTGCAATCCAGCCTGGAAACCTTGCTTGAAGAGGTCAACGGCATGCTCGAAAAGCATGAGCGCTTGCATCGACTGGTGGTGGTGAAAGACAGTTGGGCGGTGGAAAACGGTTTCCTGACCCCAACCTTGAAAATCAAACGCAACGTGATCGAGACTGCCTATGGTGCACGTTTCCAGGAGTGGAGCGAGCATTCTGAAACGGTGTTGTGGCAGGATTGACGCGGTATAAAACCTATGAAGGATGCAGTGATGAGTCTATGGCGTACCACTCCCCATATTGAGCAACTGAACGCGATCCAGAAAAACACCATCGGCGAAGTGCTGGATATCCGCTTCGAATCCTTTGATGAAGAGTCCCTGACAGCGAGCATGGTGATCGACCACCGCACTCATCAGCCCTATGGCTTGTTGCATGGCGGCGCCTCGGTGGTGCTGGCCGAGACCGTCGGCTCCATGGCCAGCTACTTGTGCATCGATGCCAGCAAATTCTATTGCGTGGGGCTTGAGATCAACGCCAATCACCTGCGTGGGTTGCGTAGCGGACGGGTGACGGCGGTGGCGCGAGCGATTCACATTGGTCGCACCACCCATGTCTGGGACATTCGCCTGAGCAGCGACGAAGGCAAGGCCAGTTGCATCTCCCGCCTGACCATGGCGGTGGTGCCGCTGGGAGAAACGCCTCCTGGACGCTGAAAGCTTAATAGTTTTGACCTGACTGTCATCATTCCTGGCAGTTACGGTCATTGCTGTCGGGAAGCGTCTTACGGACAATCAACGCTTGATTTCGCTTATGGATTCGCCGGTATGTCGCAGCAGGTGTTTTTCGCTCACGCCAATGGTTTCCCTTCGGCCACCTACGGCAAGTTGTTTGCCGCGTTGGCACCGGAATATGAGGTTGCCCATCTGCAGCAACACGCCCATGACCCGCGTTTCCCGGTGGACGACAACTGGCTGAACCTGGTGGATGAGTTGATTCATCACCTCGACCAGCAGCCTATGCCGGTGTGGGGTGTCGGCCATTCCTTTGGCGGTGTCCTGCACCTGCATGCGGCGTTGCGTTGCCCACACCTCTATCGTGGCGTGGTGATGCTCGATTCGCCGGTGCTGACCCGTACTGATCAGTGGGTGATACGCGCCGCCAAACGCTTCGGTTTTATCGATCGGCTGACCCCGGCCGGGCGCACCTTGGGGCGGCGCGAAGAGTTCGCCGATCTGGAAGCTGCGCGCCACTATTTTTCCGGTAAAACCCTGTTCCGCGGCTTCGACCCGGAATGCTTTGACGCTTACCTGCAACATGGCTTGCACAAGGTCGGTGATCGTCTGCGCTTGAGTTTCGATCCAGCGACGGAAATCAGCATTTACCGCGGCGTCCCGCACACCAGCCCCGGTCGCGCACGGCAGTTGAAAGTGCCGCTGGCGGTGGTCCGTGGGCGTCAGAGCCGGGTAGTGATGCGCCATCACGCACGTTCGGTCGGGCGTTTGCCCCACGGTGAGTCGCTGACCATGCCCGGTGGGCACATGTTTCCCCTTGAGCGTCCACAGGACACCGCCACGCTGCTGAAGAATCTGTTCAGCCGCTGGGAAAGCCGCAGCGAGCGAAATTGCGCATGAAAACTCCGGTTGAAGAAGTTCGTCTGAGCCTGCCGCATATCGAACTGGCCGCGCATTTGTTTGGCCCCGAAGACGGCTTACCGGTAATCGCCCTGCATGGCTGGCTGGATAACGCCAATAGCTTCGCGCGCCTGGCGCCCAAGCTCACGGGTTTGCGCATTGTGGCGCTGGACATGGCTGGGCACGGTCATTCCGGGCATCGGCCGCTGGGTGCCGGTTACGCGCTGTGGGATTATGTCTACGACGTGCTGCAAGTTGCCGAGCAGCTTGGCTGGAAGCGCTTTGCCCTGCTCGGGCACTCATTGGGCGCGATCGTTTCGCTGGTGCTGGCGGGCGCTCTGCCTGCGCGTGTGACGCATCTGGCGCTGATCGACGGGGTCATTCCTCCTACTGCAAAAGGCGACAATGCTGCCGAACGTATGGGAATGGCCCTGCAAGCGCAGCTGAATTTGCAAGACAAGCGCAAACCGGTTTACAGCACGCTGGACCGCGCCATCGAAGCGCGAATGAAAGGCTTGGTGGCGGTCAGCCGCGAAGCCGCCGAGCTGTTGGCCCAGCGCGGGCTGATGCCGGTGCCGGGGGGCTATACCTGGCGCAGCGACAGCCGTCTGACCCTGGCGTCGCCGCTGCGTCTGACTGAAGAACAGGCGATGGCCTTCGTCCAGCGCATTGATTGCCCGACCCAACTGGTAGTCGCCGAAGACGGCATGCTCGCGCAACATCCAGAAATGCTGGAGCGTCTACCCTTTAGCCGTGAACAGCTGCCCGGCGGCCATCATTTGCACCTGAATGACGAGCCCGGCGCCGCCCTTGTTGCAGACTGTTTCAATCGGTTCTTCGCCGTTCCTTGACTTGCAGCGGGCAACTGTCGAGGCTGGGCGGGTTGAAATGGGAGACAACCATGATAGATCTCTACACCGCTGCGACTCCGAATGGCCACAAGGTCTCTATCGTGCTCGAGGAACTCGGCCTGCCCTATACGGTGCATGCCTTGAGTTTCGACAAAAAGGAACAAAAGGCTCCAGGCTTTCTCAAGATCAATCCCAATGGCCGGATTCCGGCGATTGTCGATCGCGCCAATGGCGACTTTGCTGTATTTGAGTCCGGTGCAATTCTTATCTATCTGGCCGAACTGACCGGGCAGCTCATGCCTAAAGACCCCAAGGGGCGTTCGCTGGTCATGCAGTGGCTGATGTTCCAAATGGGTGGCATCGGCCCGATGCAAGGTCAGGCCAATGTGTTTTTTCGCTATTTCCCGGAAAAACTCCAGGGCGCCATCGATCGCTATCAACATGAAACCCGCCGTTTGTATGAAGTGCTGAACACCCGCCTGGAAGCCGTCGAGTTTCTGGCGGGCGATTACAGCATTGCCGACATCGCAACCTATCCGTGGGTCCGTGGCTATGAATGGTCCGGCGTTTCGGTAGACGGTTTACCCGCGTTGCAGCGCTGGATGGCAACCATGGAGGCCCGCCCTGCTGTGCAGCGCGGCTTGCTGGTCCCGCCGCGTATCGACGACGCCAATGTCATCAAAGGCGCTCAGGCCATGCTGATCCGATGAGAGTACCCATGCGTTTAACCAGTATTCTCGGTCTGTGCTGTTTTAGTCCGTTGTTGTTTGCTGCCGATGTGCCGGGCAGTCACGATTTGCCACTGGTGCCGCGTCTGGCGGATGCAAAGATCGTCGACTACCGGCCGACTACAGAGCTGGAGCGCATCTATCCTCTGGGGTCGATCCGTAAAATCAGTGGCCAACTGCGTTTCGACGGTCAGATCACTGCCCGGGGGCAAGTGACCTCGGTGACCTACGAGTTGCCACCCGAACATTCCTCCACCGAAGCTTTCACCGTTGCGCGTGAAGCCTTGCAGAAGCAAGGCGCCGAATTGTTGTTCTGGTGCCAGGCTCGCGATTGCGGGGAAAGCAGCCTGTGGGCAAACGAAGTCTTCGGCAATGCCAAGCTGTATGGCGCCGACGATCAACAGGCCTATTTACTATTGCGCCTGGCTGCGCCGCAGGACAACTCGCTGGTGGCGTTGTACAGCATCACCCGCGGCAATCGCCGGGCTTATCTGCACGTCGAGCAATTTGAAGCCAGCGCCCCCCTCGGCGAGTTGATGCCGACTTCCGCAACCTTGTTGCGCCAGCTCAAAGACACCGGCGAACTCGACTTTCCGAAGCTGACCGGTGAGCCGTTACCTGTCTGGTTGACCTTGCTGTCGCGCGGGCTGAACCTCGATACGACGATGCGCGTCAATGTTTCCGGCCCTAACGCCGAGGCCTGGCGCCAGGCGCTGATCGGGCAGGGTGTGCGAGCGGCGCGAATGGAGACCGGTAGCGCGCAAGCGACGGGGCTGCACATCGAACTACTGCGATAAGTTTCCTCAAAGCGAACGAGCCCCAAGCCGTTCGCCTACTCTTGGTTCGTTCAACTTTCACGAGATTTTTCATGGTCAATAACGATCGCCTGTTGGTGCAGATCCTGCTCCTGGTGCTGTTCGGTGCCAGTTTCTGGGTGATGGCGCCGTTCTGGTCGGCGCTGTTCTGGGGCGCAGTACTGGCTTTTGCCAGTTGGCCGCTGATGCGCCTGCTGACCCGTTGGCTCAATGGCCGCGAGTCTTTGGCCGCCGCTCTTTTGACCCTGGGCTGGATGTTGCTGGTGGCGGTTCCGCTGGTCTGGCTCGGCTTCAATCTGGCTGATCATGTGCGCGACGCAGTGGCGTTTATCAAAGATGTGCAAGTCGATGGTTTTCCTGAAGCGCCCACTTGGTTGTCGGGTGTTCCCTTTGTCGGCGAGCGACTGGTAGGGGTCTGGAACAGTATCGATCAACAGGGCGCTGCCATGATGCTCGCGGTCAAACCGTATCTGGGGCAGGTCGGCAACTGGTTGCTGGCGCGCAGCGCGCAGATCGGCGGCGGGATTCTCGAGCTGACCTTGAGCATCGTCTTCGTGTTTTTCTTCTATCGCGACGGGCCGCGACTGGCGGTGTTTGTCCATGGCTTGCTGGAACGGCTGATCGGTGATCGTGCCGGTTACTACATCGAACTGGTGGCCGGCACGGTACAGCGGGTGGTCAACGGGGTCATTGGTACGGCCGCTGCACAGGCCATCCTGGCGTTGATCGGTTTCCTGATTGCGGGTGTACCGGGCGCGCTGGTGCTGGGCATCGTCACCTTCCTGCTCAGCCTGATCCCCATGGGACCGCCGTTGGTGTGGATTCCTGCGACTGCGTGGCTGGCCTGGAAAGGCGAGTACGGCATGGCGGTGTTCCTCGGCATCTGGGGCACGCTGGTCATCAGCGGAGTGGACAACGTACTCAAGCCGTACCTGATCAGCCGCGGTGGCACCTTGCCGCTGGTCATCGTGTTGCTCGGGGTGTTTGGCGGGTTGATTGCGTTTGGCTTTATCGGCCTGTTCATCGGCCCGACCCTGCTGGCTGTGGCTTATAGCCTGTTGACCGATTGGAGTGCCAGTCAGGGGCGGGTGGACGAGAAGCGTTGATACAGGGCATTAGGGCAAGCTCCCTCGCCACATTCTGATCGACCGAACCGTCGCTGTTGCTGTCGAGTTTGGCGAACAGTTCTTTCTGGAATTGCTGACTGCGGGCGCTGTTTGTCGCGCTGGTGCTGCTGGTACTGGTATAGGTCGAGTAATTGCTGACGCTACCAATCATAGAGCTCACTCCGTTCGGATGAATAAACCAGTGGGTGCACCGGCTTATGCAGCCTCAAGGGGTAAGTTGTCCTGGGTATGTGAGTTTTGTACCGAATGGTACACATGGCAGACCTAGACTCGAGGTAAGCGCACCAATGCCGTCAGGCCACCACCCGGAGTTTCTTCCAGACTCAACTGCCCGCCCAGCCGCTGCGCCGCCTCCCGAGCGATGGTCATGCCCAGGCCGACGCCGCCGGAGTTACGGTTGCGTGAGCCCTCAAGGCGATAGAACGGCTCGAACACGGCTTCACGTTTGTCCGCGGCAATGCCCGGACCGTGGTCGATTACCTTGATAAGCACTTCTTCACGGCTGTCCTGCAGCGTGATTGCCGCATGCCCGGCGTAGCGCAGGGCATTATCCAACAGGTTGTTCAGGCATGAGCGCAGGGCCATCGGCTGTACTTGCAGCGGCGCGCAATGGCCGCTGGCCTGGACGTCAGCGCCTTGGTCCTGGGCGTTTTCGCTGAGGGATTCGACCAATGCCTGCACATCCATCCATTGCGGGGCTTCGCTGGTGCGCTGCTCGTGCAGGTAGCTGAGGGTGGCGTCGAGCATGCTGATCATGTCATCGAGATCCTGGCGCATCTGCCCTTGCAACTTGCTGTCGTCGATCTGTTCCAGACGCAGCTTGAGTCGCGACAGCGGCGTGCGCAGATCGTGGGACACCGCGCCGAGCATCCTGCCCCGTTGCTGCACCTGTTCACGAATGCGCTTTTGCATCAGATTGAAGGTGTAGGCCGCCTGACGAGCTTCCTTTGGT
The DNA here is from genome assembly GCF_048515765.1 of Pseudomonas sp. H11T01. Classification (NCBI taxonomy): domain Bacteria; kingdom Pseudomonadati; phylum Pseudomonadota; class Gammaproteobacteria; order Pseudomonadales; family Pseudomonadaceae; genus Pseudomonas; species Pseudomonas sp. H11T01. Next base: position 59,415 of record NZ_JBLYED010000013.1, read on the forward strand.
CCGGATTCATCCAGCGGCGGGCTGTCGAGGTCTTCGCTGAGTTGCTCCGCCGCGGCGCTCAGTCGCTGGATCGGCCGGGTCAGCAACTTGGCGCCGTACCAGGCGGCAATGATCAGGGAGATGAACTGGAATGTCAGCGGCACGATCGGGCCCCCGAACCAGGGCCGTGGCGGCCTTGGTTCGAAGCGCTCCGGCATCGGCGGGCGCTTCCCGTCGAAGGCTGCCCCTGACTCTGGAGGTGGCGGTGGTGGAGGAGGGCCGTAATGGTGAAACCAGAAGAACGCTAGGAGGTGAGCGAGCACGATAGCGATCAGCAGCACGCCAAACAGGCGGCCGAATAGCGTATCGAAGCGCAAACGCATCAGCCGATGTCTCTCGCATCGAACAGATAACCTTCACCGCGAACGGTCTTGATCAACTGCGGGGCTTTCGGGTCATCGCCGAGTTTTTGCCGCAGGCGCGAGACCAGCAAGTCGATGCTGCGATCAAATGCCTCGATGGAGCGACCGCGGGCAGCATCCAGCAGTTGCTCGCGACTGAGTACGCGCCGTGGGCGCTCGATGAACACCCAGAGCAGGCGGAACTCGGCGTTGGACAGCGGCACCACCAGGCCATCGGCGGCAATCAACTGGCGCAGCACGCTGTTCAGGCGCCAGCTATCGAAACGGATATTGGCCCGCTGCTCGCTGCGATCATCGCGCACCCGGCGCAGGATGGTCTGTATCCGCGCTACCAGCTCCCGTGGTTCGAAGGGCTTGGCCATGTAGTCATCGGCGCCCAGCTCCAGGCCGATAATGCGGTCGGTAGGTTCGCAGCGGGCGGTGAGCATCAGAATTGGAATGTCTGACTCGGCACGCAACCAGCGGCACAGCGACAAGCCATCCTCGCCCGGCAGCATCAGATCGAGCACCACCACATCGAAATGTTCTGCTTGCAGTGTCAGACGCATCGCGGCGCCGTCGGTGACACCACTGGCGTGAATATTGAAGCGTGTCAGGTAGTCGATCATCAATTCCCGGATCGGTACATCATCGTCGACGATCAGCGCGCGAATGTTCCAGCGTTTGTCTTCGCCTGGCGCTGCGGCTTTTTGATCGTCGTTGAAAGGTGCTGGGGTATTCATGCGTACGTTTGTCTGCCAGGTAGGCTGCCAACCACAAAGATGGGCCGCGAGGTTGTGGCTTCAGCATAGGCGTCCGGCCTTGAGGCTGGAAGTGCTGTAGGGGATGTTGCGGCTGGCGAGGGTAGCGTTGGCGATTGTTGCAGGCATGTCTGGAATGTATCTGTTTCGACACAATAACCGCTCACGTCAGACTGCAAGGAGTTTATCCTGAAGCAAGCGCTGCCGTTGAGGATGATTTACGATCATCGGGTCCCGCAGTGGCGCTGGTTCCGCTACAATGCGCGCCGATTTCGACTTGCCTGAGAGCACACTCATGTCCGCCTGCCAGACTCCTATCATCGTCGCCCTGGATTTCCCCACCCGTGACGCCGCACTGAAGCTGGCCGATCAACTGGACCCGAAACTGTGCCGGGTCAAAGTCGGTAAGGAGCTGTTCACCAGCTGTGCGTCGGAGATCGTCGGGACCTTGCGTGACAAGGGTTTCGAAGTATTCCTGGACTTGAAATTCCACGACATCCCGAACACCACCGCCATGGCCGTCAAGGCCGCCGCAGAAATGGGTGTGTGGATGGTCAACGTCCATTGCTCGGGCGGTTTGCGCATGATGGCGGCTTGCCGTGAAGTGCTCGACCAGCGTACCGGTCCCAAGCCGCTGTTGATCGGAGTGACCGTGCTGACCAGCATGGAGCGCGAGGACCTGGCGGGGATTGGTCTGGACATCGAGCCTCAGGAGCAAGTGTTGCGCCTGGCGGCATTGGCGGAAAAGGCCGGGATGGACGGTCTGGTCTGCTCGGCACTGGAAGCTCAGGCCTTGAAAGCTGCGCATCCGTCCCTGCAATTGGTGACCCCGGGGATTCGTCCGGCAGGCAGTGCCCAGGACGATCAGCGTCGTATCCTCACGCCGCGTCAGGCGTTGGACGCCGGTTCCGACTACCTGGTGATTGGCCGTCCGATCAGTCAGGCGGCCGATCCGGCGAAGGCGCTGGCGGCGGTAGTGGCTGAGCTGGCTTAAAAGATCGCCGGAGATCAAGTGTGGGAAAGGCCGGGCGACGCTTCGCTTGCTCGCGATGCAGGCGGCGCGGTTTGTCTGAAACACCGCGGTGATGCCATCGCGAGCAAGCCCGCTCCCACATTAGATTGTTGTCACTGCAAGGTATCGCGTTAAACCTTCAACACCAACTTGCCAAAGTTCTCGCCGCTGAACAGTTTCATCAGCGTTTCCGGGAATGTCTCCAGTCCTTCGACGATATCTTCCTTGCTCTTGAGCTGTCCCTTGGCCATCCAGCCGGCCATTTCCTGCCCGGCGGCGGCGAACTGAGCGGCATAGTCCATCACCACAAAGCCTTCCATCCGCGCGCGGTTCACCAGCAGCGACAGGTAGTTTGCTGGTCCTTTCACCGCTTCTTTGTTGTTGTACTGACTGATGGCGCCGCAGATCACCACGCGAGCTTTCATGTTCAGGCGGCTGAGCACCGCATCAAGGATATCGCCGCCCACGTTATCGAAATACACGTCGACGCCTTTCGGACATTCGCGCTTGAGACCGGCAATAACGTCTTCGCTTTTGTAATCGATGGCGCCATCGAAGCCCAGTTCGTCGATCAGGAATGTGCATTTGTCCTGACCACCGGCGATGCCGACGACGCGGCAGCCCTTAATCTTGGCGATCTGCCCGGCAATGCTGCCCACTGCACCCGCCGCACCCGAAATCACTACGGTGTCGCCGGCCTTGGGGGCGCCGACGTCCAACAGGGCGAAGTACGCGGTCATCCCGGTCATGCCCAACGCTGACAAATAGCGCGGCAGCGGGGCCAGTTTCGGATCGACTTTGTAGAAACCCCGCGGCTCGCCCAGGAAATAATCCTGTACGCCCAAGGCACCGTTGACGTAGTCGCCCACAGCAAAGCCAGGGTTGTTCGAGGCCAGGACCTTGCCAACGCCCAGCGCGCGCATCACTTCGCCAATGCCCACTGGCGGTATGTAGGACTTGCCTTCATTCATCCAGCCACGCATGGCCGGGTCCAGTGACAGGTATTCGTTCTTGACCAGGATTTGACCTGCCGCCGGTTCGCCGACCGGAACTTGCTGATAGGTGAAGGTTTCGCGGGTCGCCGGGCCCACCGGGCGTTTGGCGAGCAGAAATTGGCGATTGGTCTGGGCAGTCATGACAGGCACTCAATGATGAATGGAGCATGATTGATAGACCCTCGCGGCTGATGTCGCAAGGTTTGCTGATGCGGCGAATACGCTTCAATCCAATCGAGTGATAGTCGGCAGGGCATGGATATCACTGCAACTCATAAGTGCTCAACCGGGCTTCTGATAGTGCTGCCGCGTCTCTAGGTGCTGTGGCTAGATTGCGATAACACGCGATCACCCGAACTTCATCGAGGACATAACAATGAGCATGACGTTTTCCGGCCAGGTAGCTTTGGTCACTGGCGCGGCGGCCGGTATTGGTCGCGCAACAGCCCAGGCGTTTGCCGCTGAAGGCTTGAAAGTGGTTGTTGCGGACCTGGATGTAGCGGGAGGCGAGGGCACGGTGGAACTGATTCGCGCAGCCGGTGGCGACGCAGTTTTCGTGCGCTGCAACGTCACTCAGGAAGCCGATGTGCAGAAGCTGATGGAGCAAGCAGTGAACGCTTACGGCCGAGTTGACTACGCCTTCAACAATGCCGGGATCGAGATCGAAAAGGGCAAGCTGGCCGACGGCACCCTCGATGAGTTCGACGCCATCATGGGGGTTAACGTCAAGGGTGTGTGGCTGTGCATGAAATACCAGTTGCCGTTGATGCTCGCTCAGGGCGGTGGTGCCATCGTCAATACCGCCTCGGTGGCCGGTCTGGGTGCAGCGCCGAAGATGAGCATTTACGCCGCGTCGAAACACGCAGTGATCGGCCTGACCAAATCGGCGGCCATCGAATATGCGAAGAAGAAAGTCCGCGTGAATGCCGTTTGCCCGGCAGTGATCGACACCGACATGTTCCGCCGAGCCTATGAGGCCGATCCAAAGAAAGCCGAATTCGCCGCCGCCATGCACCCGGTCGGTCGCATCGGCACCGTCGAAGAGATCGCCAGCGCTGTGCTCTATCTGTGCAGCGACGGTGCGGCTTTCACCACCGGTCACGCCTTGGCGGTGGACGGTGGGGCAACAGCTATCTGACGGTTGGGTTCATCAGGCATAAAAAATCCGGAATCCTTAACAGATTCCGGATTTTTTTTGCTGATCAGGGATCGGCTTCAAACAAGATCAGCTGCGATCACGTTTTGGCAGGACGTCCTTGAGCTTGGCATGCATGCTGCGCAAGGTCTTTTCGGTACTGGCCCAGTCGATGCAGGCGTCGGTAATGGAAACACCGTATTGCAGCTCGGTCAGGTCTTTTGGAATCGCCTGGCAGCCCCAGTTCAGATGGCTTTCGACCATCAAGCCGATGATCGACTGGTTGCCTTCGAGGATCTGGTTGGCGACGTTCTCCATCACCAGCGGTTGCAGTGCTGGATCCTTGTTGGAGTTGGCGTGGCTGCAATCGACCATGATGTTCGGCTTGATTTTGGCCTTGTTCAGCGCTTGCTCGCAGAGCGCAACGCTGACTGAATCGTAGTTTGGTTTGCCGTTGCCACCACGAAGCACCACGTGACCGTAGGCGTTGCCCTTGGTAGTGACGATCGACACGCCGCCTTCCTGGTTGATACCCAGGAAACGGTGAGGGCTGGAAACCGACTGCAGGGCATTGATCGCCACGGTCAGGCCACCGTCGGTGCCGTTTTTGAAGCCGACTGCCGAGGACAGGCCGGAAGCCATTTCACGGTGAGTCTGGGATTCGGTGGTCCGTGCGCCGATGGCCGACCAGCTGATCAGATCCTGCAAGTACTGCGGAGAGATCGGGTCCAGGGCTTCGGTTGCGGTAGGCAGGCCCATTTCAGCCAGATCCAGCAGCAACTGACGACCGATGTGCAGACCGTCCTGAATCTTGAACGAGTCATCCAGGTACGGATCGTTGATCAAGCCTTTCCAGCCGACGGTGGTACGCGGCTTCTCAAAATACACCCGCATCACCAGATAGAGAGTGTCGGACACTTCGGCGGCGAGCGCCTTGAGGCGTTCGGCATATTCGTGCGCGGCCTTGATGTCGTGGATCGAGCAAGGCCCGATAACGACGAACAGGCGGTGGTCTGTGCCATCGAGAATGTTGCGAATCACCTCGCGGCCTTTGGTCACGGTGCGCAGGGCAGCGTCGCTCAAAGGAATATCACGCTTGAGCTGATCAGGAGTGATCAGGGTCTCGTTGGAGGCGACGTTAAGGTCATTGATCGGTAAATCAGCCATCGTGTTACTCGTCAGGTCACGGGTGCCGGCCGCCAGCGATCCCCGCGCGGCGGAGCACAGCAGATTTAAGCGCGTCGGGGAGCCGAACCTTAGCGCGTTACGCTGCTGCTCGACAATGGGCAGGCGCGGGTTTAATCCAGTGCCGGCTGTATAAATGCCTGGCGGACGGTGTCATGGGAGAACTCGTCGGCGTGCTGCTGGACCCATTCAAGGGCTAGCGCTTCGACGCCCTGCTGCTCGATCTGCGGTTCGTGCAAGCGACAGTAACGCGCCATCTGGCAGACCTGCTCGCCCATGCGCGCGCAGAACAACGTCTGTTCGTCGATAAAAGCAATCCCGACCAAATACCCTTTTTTTCGTCTTAGGCACCAGGCCACGTAACCCAGATAACAGGCATTTTCGCCGAGGCTGGGCATGCGCACTTCCAGTGCTGTCCCGCGTCGCCAGGCACGGTGATAATTGCAAGCCATGCCGCCGAGACTGATAGTGTGCAGCTGTTGGCGAGAAATACACTCGCGTTTACGTAAGGTTAACTCGACCGGAACATCATCAGGATGAGGTAGAAAACGTCTCATGAACGCGGACTCCGAGTCTCGGTTATTTGACATTGTTTCCCCCAGTATAGTGGCCGAATCAGAGCTGACTGATTTCGACGCCGATCAACAGTTATTGGCGATGAACGGCGTATCGCTGGTGATATTCACCAGCGTCGGCTGCACCAGTTGCCGGTGGGCCCGGCAGCAACTGCCCGACCTGGATCTGGTGGTCGATCGGCTGTGCTGGATCGATGCGGGAAATAACGGCGGAGTAGTCGAGCGTTATCAGGTCTTTCACTTGCCAGCGCTGTTTGTGGTGCGCGACGGCGAGTTCTATGGGGCCTTACAGTCGCGGCTGACGCGCAATGAGCTCAATGAGGGGTTGCGTCAGGCGTTGAGTCGAATTCCAGAGGAGTTGCCATGATGGGTGCAGTTGTCCAGACGCCGCGAGTCGGCATTATCGGTACCGGGGCGATTGGCGGTTTTTACGGGGTGATGCTGGCGCGTGCAGGGTTTGATGTGCACTTTCTGTTGCGCAGCGAATTTCCCGCAGTCGCCGAGCATGGTCTACAACTCAACAGCGCCGTGCACGGCGCGCTGACACTGAATCCGGTCCAGGCCTATTCCTCGGCAGCGGACATGCCGCCCTGTGACTGGTTGCTGGTGGGCGCAAAAACCACCAGCAACGCCGAACTCGCGCCGGCGATCATTAAGGCCGCGGCTTCGGGTGCCAAAGTTCTGTTGCTGCAGAACGGTCTGGATGTCGAAGACAGTTTGCGCGAACTGCTGCCCGATTCGCTGCACCTGCTGGGTGGCCTGTGCTTTATCTGCGTCCACCGCGCCGCGCCTGGGGTCATCGAACATCAGGCATTGGGTGGCGTGAACATCGGTTATCACAGCGGGCCTGCACTGACTGAAGAGCGGGCTGACGAACAGGCGCGTCGGGCGATCGTCGAGGAGGGCGCCGGGCTGTTCCGCAAGGCCGGTCTGGATTCGCAAGCCATGGCCAATCTGCAGCAGGCGCGCTGGCAAAAACTGGTCTGGAATGTACCGTATAACGGTCTATCGGTGCTTTTGGGCGCGAGCACAACGCCGCTGATGGCTGATGCCAGCAGTCGCGAGCTGATTCAGGCGTTGATGGCCGAAGTGGTGCAGGGCGCTCTGGCCTGTGGTCATACCCTGCCACCCGGCTATGCAGAACAACTGTTCAACGTGACGCAAAAAATGCCGGATTACTGGCCGAGCATGTACCACGATTATCTGCATAAACGCCCGCTGGAATTGTCGGCGATCTATGCCAGGCCTTTGGCAGCTGCCAAGGCCGCGGGTTGTGATCTACCGAAAATCGAAGCCTTGTACCAGGCATTGAGTTTTGTCGATCGGCGTAACGGCTGAGTCTGTCAGTCAGGGGAAGCAATAATGGCGAAGGGAATGAGCGACAAGCTGGTAGTGGCGATTTCCTCACGGGCGCTGTTCGATTTAAGTGAGAGCCATAAGATTTACCTGGCGCACGGCGTCGAAGCCTATCGGCAGTATCAGATCGAGCATGAGGACGAGTTCCTCGAGCCGGGCGATGCGTTTCCACTGGTAAAAAAACTCCTTAGCCTCAATGCCAGTCTCGGCCGGGCGCGAGTCGAGGTGGTGCTGGTTTCACGCAACAGCGCCGACACCGGTTTGCGAGTGTTCAACTCGATTCAGCATTACGGCCTGGACATTTCCCGCGCGGCCTTTGTCGGCGGGCGTAGCCCGTATCCCTATCTGGCGGCTTTCGGCTGCGATCTGTTTCTGTCGACCCATGCCGAGGACGTGCGCAATGCACTGGACGCCGGTTTCGCGGCAGCGACCATTCTCTCCGGTGGCGCCCGTCGTGCGGCGAGTGCCGAATTGCGTATTGCGTTCGATGGCGATGCGGTGTTGTTTTCCGACGAGTCCGAGCGCGTCTATCAATCGGGCGGCCTGGAAGCGTTTCAGGCCAGCGAGCGTGAGTCGGCCCGTGAGCCATTGCGCGGTGGTCCGTTCAAAGGCTTCCTGGCGGCTCTCAATCTGTTACAGCGAGAGTTTCCCGACGACGCCTGCCCGATTCGCACAGCGTTGGTGACAGCGCGATCGGCACCGGCTCATGAACGGGTGATTCGCACGTTGCGCGAGTGGGACATTCGCCTGGATGAATCCTTGTTTCTGGGTGGTCTGGCGAAATCCGCGTTTCTCGAAGCCTTCGCCGCCGACGTGTTTTTCGACGATCAGGCCGGTCACTGCGAGTTGGCCCGTGAGGTTGTCGCCACCGGTCACGTTCCCCACGGCATCAGCAACGAACAGAAGGTTTAAGCCCAAAGTTCAGGGTTTTGCCCAAAATGTCGAACTCGCCAAGGCACTGCTAAGCTGAATCAAATCTCCGCCATATTTGGCATTCGAGGAGGTCTTATGATCCATTCGATGCTGTATGCCACTGACCTTGGTGTGTACGCCCCTTATGTGATGCAACATGCCTTGGCGCTGGCTCGAACATTCAGTGCTGACTTGCATGTCGTTCACGCCGTTGAACCCATGGGGCTGTTTGCCGAATCGGTGCTGCAGAGCTATCTGGATGAGCAGGCCCTGAGCGATTTTCACAGTGAAGGCTTGACCACCGTGATGGCCAACATCGAGCAACGCGTGCTCGACAGCTTTCGCGAAGAGCTGGGGGAGGGGCAGCAGGATCTGGCGCTGATTCAATCGGTCAGAGTGTTTCAGGGCGACCCGTCACAAGTCATTCTCGAACAGGCGAAGAAACTCTCGGTGGATTTGTTGATCGTAGGTAGTCACAGCCATGGCGCTGGAGGGGAAACCCCTTTGGGGAGGACGGCCGCACGGGTGCTGCAGCTGTCTCAGGTGCCGGTGTATCTGGTGCCATTGTTGCAGCGTCGGCGGCATGGCGACGTCTGAGGTTGGAATCGCAACTTTTGATAAAAAGTTCTAGATTTATTCTTCAAACCATTAATATAGTTATATACCGTCGCTGATGCCCGTGGCGTCTATCTGCTTTGAGGGATACATATGAAGCTTCAACAATTGCGCTACATCTGGGAAGTGGCGCACCACGACCTCAACGTTTCGGCTACAGCCCAAAGTCTTTACACCTCGCAACCTGGTATCAGCAAACAGATCCGCCTGCTCGAGGACGAGTTGGGCGTCGAGGTTTTCGCACGCAGCGGCAAGCACCTGACGCGAGTCACTCCGGCCGGTGAGCGAATCATCACCACGGCTGGCGAGATCCTGCGCAAGGTCGAGAGCATCAAGCAGATCGCCCAGGAGTTCTCCAACGAGAAGAAGGGCACCCTGTCGATTGCCACCACTCACACCCAGGCACGTTATGCGTTGCCGCCAGTCATCAGCAGCTTCATCAAGCAATACCCGGACGTCGCCTTGCACATGCATCAGGGCTCACCGATGCAGATCGCCGAAATGGCCGCCGACGGTACCGTGGATTTTGCCATCGCCACCGAAGCACTGGAGCTGTTCGGTGATCTGGTGATGATGCCGTGCTATCGCTGGAACCGTTGTGTGGTCGTTCCTCAAGGTCACCCGCTGACCAAGCTGCCGAAGCTGACCCTGGAAACCCTGGCTGAATACCCGATCGTAACCTACGTGTTCGGCTTCACCGGTCGTTCGAAGCTCGATGAAGCCTTCAGTCATCGCGGCCTGACCCCGAAAGTGGTGTTCACTGCCGCTGACGCCGACGTGATCAAGACCTATGTTCGCCTCGGTCTGGGCGTGGGCATCGTTGCCAAAATGGCGGTCGACACCAAGCTCGACAGCGACCTGGTAGTGCTCGATGCCAGCGAATTGTTCGAGTCCAGCGTCACCAAGATCGGTTTCCGTCGTGGCACGTTCCTGCGTGGTTTCATGTGCGACTTCATCGAAAAGTTCGCCCCGCACCTGACGCGCGAAGTCATGGCCAAGGCCATCCAGTGCCACAACAAGCAAGAACTGGAAGAGCTGTTCGACGGCGTCGAGTTACCGGTTCACTAAGACCCGAGCCAACTTACTTCACCTCGGTGACAGCAAACTGTTGCCGAGTGCCCGCCACATTGATTTCGACCTCATCACCTTCGAACTTGCCTAGCAGGCTTTTGCCCAGCGGCGAGCGTGGGGTGATGACGGTAATCAGTTGCCCCACCAGGTAAACCTTCAGCCCGGCCGCATCAGGCCCCAAAAACAGCCATTGCTGATTGCCGTTGTCGTCTGCAAGACCCAGCAGCGTGCCGATCTGAATGCCTTGCTGCTCGTCATACGGACGCAGAATCAGGTTTTGGCAAAGCACCAATGCCTGTCTGATTTCTTCCACCCGCTTGGCCTGACCAGCCGCCAGATAGGAGGCCTCCAGGCCCAGGGTGTCGTACTTGTTCTCGGCGATGTTTTCTTCGTGGGTCGCGGTTTCGTAGGCGGTCTGTGCAGCGCGTTGGGCGATATCGAGATCGATTTTGAGCTTTTCGAGAATCAGGTTGTGGACGGCGTGTTTATTCATGGTCAATCGCAAAATTGCAGGACATTGGCCCGGCTCTTGTCACTGGGAGCCGTCTGGTCTTGTTGCAGCCAGAACTGGCATTTGGGGTTGGACTGATTGCGCAGATTGCTGCGGGCATTGTCCAGGCTTTGCTGCTGATCGTTCTTGCGCAGGTTTTCCTGGTATTGCTCGAACATACGGTTGGGCGCGCCCGGTTCGGCAACGGGTGGTTTCGCGAGGTACTGAACCGCCTCGGCCACCGGCGCAAACTGTTGGCTGAACAGAAACCGTGACGCCAGCCAGCAGGTCAATGCGATCGCCATAAAGCCCAGCCACAGACCCAGAACGATACTGCCGGTCAGCTGTAACGGATTAATACTGATGTGTATTGAACGACGCGGGGGTGGACGATAGGGCACGGCGGCCTCCTGGCAGGCGGTCTTGATCGGGCAGGGGGGATTGTCGCACACCCCCCAGGAAGATTAATCGGCTTCGCCTCTTCTGCACGGGAGCATTTATGCGGACAATCGACGCCTTTGCCAAACGGAGCCCGGAATGAAAGCCAGCTGGGATATTTTCTGCACGGTTGTGGATAACTACGGCGACATCGGCGTGACGTGGCGCCTGGCCCGGCAGTTAGTGGCCGAGCATCAGTGCGTGGTGCGGCTGTGGGTTGATGACCTGCGGGCCTTCGAGCACCTGTGTCCGGAAGTCGACGTCAATGCCAGTCAGCAGTGGCAGCAGGGTGTCGAGGTGTGCCACTGGTCTGCCGAGTGGCAATCGACGGCCGCCGCCGATGTGGTGATCGCAGCGTTCGCTTGCCAATTACCGACGGCGTACATGGACGCAATGACTGCACGGGAGAAACCCCCGCTGTGGATCAACCTCGACTACTTGAGTGCCGAGGAGTGGATCGTCGGCTGCCATGGCCTGCCGTCGGTGAAGTACAAGCATGTGCAGAAATATTTCTTCTTTCCAGGATTCCAGGCAGGCACGGGCGGTTTGCTGCGTGAGGCCGGGTTGCTTGAGCGACGTCGCCAGTTTCAGCAAGACCCTCAGGCCCAGCGGGATTTCCTGCAGGGACTCGGTGTCGCTCCGGCAGCTGGGGCGCAGCTGATCTCATTGTTTGCCTATGAAAATGCGGGACTGGCCGGTTGGCTCGACGTCATGGCCGCTGATTCGACACCTACCCATTTGCTGGTGCCCGAGGGGCGAATCCTCGGCGACGTAGCGCGCTGGTTGGGTGTCGACGGGTTGTCGGCGGGTGCGGTGCTGGTTCGTGATGCCTTGACGGTGCAGGTGCTGCCGTTCGTCCGACAAGACGATTACGATCGCCTGCTGTGGTGCTGCGATTTCAATGCGGTCCGCGGCGAAGACTCTTTTGTGCGGGCGCAATGGGCGGGGCGACCGTTGCTTTGGCATATCTATCAGCAGGAAGAAGATGTTCACCTGGACAAGCTCGACGCGTTTCTGGCGCTTTATACCGAGGGCCTGTCACCGCCCGCCAAGGAGGCGCTCGAGGGGCTGTGGCGGGCCTGGAATGCCGGAGATAAAATGCCTGAGCATTGGCTCGCAACGCAAAAACACTGGCCTGAGCTGACCGCACACGCCGAAGCGTGGTGTCTGGAACAAGCCTTGCAAGCTGATCTTGCTGTGACGCTGGTACAGTTTTACCGAAATTGGATATGATACGCGGCCTAGATTTTTGTAAATCCCATCCAAATTTCGGATATTCGTAATGAAAACTGGTAAAGAGCTGAAACCCGGTACTGTCATCAAGCTCGAAAACGACCCTTGGTTGGTTCAGAAAGCTGAATTCACCAAGTCCGGTCGTAACAGCGCAATCATGAAGACCAAGCTGAAAAACCTGCTGACCGGTTACAAGACCGAGATCGTTTACAGCGCCGATGACAAACTGGACGACGTAATCCTCGACCGCAAAGAAGCGACCCTGTCCTTCATCAGCGGCGACACCTACACGTTCATGGACACCACCGACTACACCATGTACGAGCTGAACGCCGAAGACATCGAAGCTGTTCTGCCATTCGTCGAAGAAGGCATGACCGATGTTTGCGAAGCCATCTTCTTCGAAGAGCGTCTGGTTTCCGTTGAGCTGCCGACCACTATCGTGCGTCAGGTTGACTACACCGAAGGTTCCGCTCGCGGCGACACTTCGGGCAAGGTGATGAAGCCTGCCAAACTGAAAAACGGTACCGAGCTGAGCGTTGCAGATTTCGTTGAAATCGGCGACTGGATCGAGATCGACACCCGTGAAGGTGGCTCCTACAAGGGTCGCGCAAAGGTTTAAGCCAAGCTTAAATCGCGAGTGTAAACCGACCAGCGCAGACTGCCTGGCGGTTCAAGAAATGCCCATATCGCAAGGTGTGGGCATTTTTTTATGCGCCGTGTTTCCAGGGGGGCAGGCAAAAAAAATCCGGAATCCTTAGCGGATTCCGGATTTTCCTGCTGCACAAGGAAGGGAGCAGCATTGAGGCCAGGAGACTGGCCTCTTTAACGCGTCAAACAGCCGAGTTAGACCAGCTTCTCGAACTCAGGGATAGCTTCGAACAAGTCCGCCACCAGGCCGTAATCAGCCACCTGGAAGATCGGCGCTTCTTCGTCCTTGTTGATCGCAACGATCACTTTGGAGTCTTTCATGCCGGCCAGGTGCTGGATCGCGCCGGAGATACCGACCGCGATGTACAGCTGTGGAGCAACGATCTTGCCGGTCTGACCGACCTGCATGTCGTTGGGTACGAAACCTGCGTCGACCGCAGCGCGGGAAGCGCCAACAGCCGCGCCCAGCTTGTCCGCCAGGGCGTACAGGTGTTTGAAGTTGTCACCGTTCTGCATGCCGCGACCGCCGGAAACGACGATTTTGGCAGCGGTCAGTTCCGGACGATCGGACTTGGCCAGTTCTTCACCGACGAAGCTCGAAGTGCCAGCATCATGAGCAGCCGCAACGGCTTCAACAGCTGCTGAGCCGCCTTCAGCGGCAACCGGGTCGAAACCGGTGGCACGCACAGTGATCACTTTCACGGCAGCCGAAGATTGCACGGTAGCAATGGCGTTACCGGCATAGATCGGACGCTTGAAGGTGTCAGCGCTTTCGACCGAGATGATTTCGGAGATCTGGTCAACGTCCAGCTGCGCAGCAACGCGCGGCAGGATGTTTTTGCCGTTGGAAGTCGCGGCAGCCAGGATATGGCTGTAGCCAGCGCCCAGTTCGGCCACCAGCGGTGCTACGTTTTCCGGCAGTTGGTGAGCGTAGGCGGCGTTGTCGGCCACCAGCACTTTAGCCACGCCAGCGATTTTCGCAGCAGCTTCAGCAACCGCACCAACGTTTTGGCCGGCCACTAGAACGTGGATGTCGCCACCGATTTTCGCGGCAGCAGCCACGGTGTTCAGCGTGGCCGGGGCCACCGCTTTGTTGTCATGTTCAGCGATTACCAAGATAGTCATGATTAGATTACCTTCGCTTCGTTTTTCAGTTTCTCGACCAGTTCAGCCACCGACTTGACCTTGATACCCGCGCTGCGTGCAGCCGGCGCTTCGACTTTCAGGGTCTTGGTGGTGGAGGCGGTGGAAACGCCCAAAGCGTCCGGAGTCAGCACTTCGAGAGGCTTCTTCTTGGCTTTCATGATGTTTGGCAGGGACGCGTAGCGCGGCTCGTTCAAACGCAGGTCGGTGGTGACGATGGCCGGCAGTTTCAGGGAAACCGTCTGCGCGCCGCCGTCGACTTCGCGAGTCACGGCAACGGTGTCGCCACTGACTTCGACTTTCGAGGCGAAGGTGCCCTGACCGTAGCCGGTCAGTGCAGCCAGCATCTGGCCGGTCTGGTTGTTGTCGCTGTCGATGGCTTGTTTGCCAAGGATCACCAACTGCGGCTGTTCCTTGTCGACCACAGCCTTGAGCAACTTGGCCACGGCCAGGGAGTTCAATTCATCAGCAGATTCGACGAGGATGGCCCGATCGGCACCCAGCGCCAGGGCGGTACGCAGCTGCTCTTGAGCAGTGGTCGGACCGATGGAGACGACGACGATTTCAGTCGCAACACCTTTCTCTTTCAGGCGTACGGCTTCTTCCACTGCGATTTCGCAGAAAGGGTTCATCGACATCTTGACGTTAGCGAGGTCGACGCCGGAGTTGTCCGCTTTGACGCGAACCTTGACGTTATAGTCGACCACTCGTTTGACAGCTACAAGAACCTTCATGGATTCCTCGTTACTCTCCGGTGAAAAGAAAGTCGCCCAGGCGAACCTGGCGATTGATGCTCATGGGCGCAAGGGCACCTCTAAAAACGCCGACATTTGAACAGATGACCGTGCTTGCGAGAGTAATGACCGTTCGTCAGTAGTGACTGGCGAGTCATTCTTTGTCGCGGCGTGTAAACTTCGCGCCAACCTGGCGCAACGCGTCACCTTGTACTGCCTTCGCCCTGTTTTTAGAGGTGCTCTTGAAACCAACAGTCAGCCTACGGCGAGCGCAAAACCGCCCGTATCTTGACCGGAACGCCTATTCGGGTCAATACGGCAAAATGGTCAGTTATGAGCCGCGCTTCATTGATTTATCTGGCTTCCAGCAAATTCAAACAAACGTTTGTATTGGACGCTGAGAGTGGTGTAGATATAATGCGCCGCTTAGAGAGAAAGGTGGATCATCCATTGTCTCCTCCTCGCATGTGCGCAGGAAATAATGGATGCGACATCAAACCTCCAATTAGAAAAAACTGTTGAGCCTTGAGTAGGAGATAGCCTGTGGAACGCGAATACATGGAATTCGACGTGGTCATCGTCGGTGCCGGCCCCGCTGGCCTGTCTGCCGCCTGCCGACTGAAGCAAAAGGCCGCCGAAGCCGGTAAAGAAATCAGCGTCTGCGTGGTCGAGAAAGGCTCCGAAGTTGGCGCTCACATTCTGTCCGGTGCCGTGTTCGAACCACGCGCCCTGAACGAACTGTTCCCGGACTGGAAGGAACTCGGTGCTCCGCTGAATACTCCGGTCACGCGTGACGACATTTTCGTTCTCAAGAACGCAGACAGCGCGCAGAAAATTCCAGACCTCTTTGTGCCCAAGACCATGCACAACGAAGGCAACTACATCATCTCCCTGGGCAACCTGTGCCGCTGGCTGGCCCAGCAGGCCGAGAACCTGGGCGTGGAAATCTACCCAGGCTTCGCTGCTCAAGAGGCGCTGTTCGACGAGAACGGCGTGGTCCGCGGGATCATCACCGGTGATCTGGGCGTCGACCGCGAAGGCCAACCGAAAGAAGGCCTGTACACCCCGGGCATGGAACTGCGTGGCAAATACACGCTGTTCGCCGAAGGTTGCCGTGGCCACATCGGCAAGCAACTGATCAAGCGCTTCAACCTCGACACTGAAGCCGACGCCCAGCACTACGGCATCGGCCTGAAGGAAATCTGGGAAATCGACCCGGCCAAGCATCAGCCAGGGCTGGTGGTCCACACCGCGGGCTGGCCGCTGGATATCATGGGCACCGAGAACACCGGTGGTTCCTTCCTTTATCACCTGGAAAACAACCAGGTGGTTGTCGGTTTGATCGTCGACCTGTCCTACAGCAACACTTACCTGTCTCCGTTCGATGAGTTCCAGCGCCTCAAGCATCACCCGGTGCTCAAGCAGTACCTGGAAGGCGGCAAGCGCATCAGCTACGGTGCTCGCGCCATCTGTAAAGGCGGCCTGAACTCGCTGCCGAAAATGGTCTTCAAGGGCGGCGCGCTGATCGGTTGCGACCTCGGCACCCTGAATTTCGCCAAGATCAAGGGCAGCCACACTGCCATGAAGTCCGGCATGCTCGCTGCCGATTCTGTGGCTGACGCGCTGTTTGCAGGTTCCGAAGGCGGCGATGAACTGAACACTTACGTTGATTCGTTCAAAGCCAGCTGGCTCTACGACGAACTGTTCGCCAGCCGTAACTTCGGCCCGGCGATCCACAAGTTTGGCGCTATCGTTGGTGGCGGTTTCAACTGGGTCGATCAAAACATCTTCGGCGGCAAACTGCCGTTCACCCTGCACGACACCAAGCCAGATTACGCGTGCCTGAAGCTGGCGGCCGATTGCAAGAAGATCGACTACCCGAAACCTGACGGAAAAATCAGCTTCGACAAACTCAGCTCGGTGTTCATCTCTGGTACCAACCATGAAGAAGAGCAGCCGTGCCACCTGAAGCTGGCCGACGCGAGCATCCCGATCAGTAAAAACCTGCCACTGTACGATGAGCCCGCTCAGCGTTACTGCCCAGCCGGCGTGTATGAAGTGATCGCCAAGGAAGACGGCGAGAAGCGCTTCCAGATCAACGCCCAGAACTGCGTGCACTGCAAGACCTGTGACATCAAGGACCCTGCGCAGAACATCACCTGGGTTGCGCCGGAAGGCGCTGGCGGTCCGACTTATCCAAATATGTAAGTCGAGTAGTTGGACATTGAGCCTCCCTGACGGGGGGCTTTTTTATTGGGGGCTGTCCAAGTTCCGGGAATTGGGCGGGATATAAATCCCGTCTTCTCTCGATCCTGTGTGAAACTCTTTCCTTAAAGCGTGTTCAACCGTTAGAGCCGGCAGGGTCTATCGAATCCCGAGGCTGGACGTACTTACATCCAAAAACGTTACCCTCCCGATATTCAGCTTTTTTGAGGATTACATCATGCGTTTAACATTGCCCGCTTTGGTTGTTGGGCTTTTGATCGCACAAGGCGCGATGGCCGCCGGCGATGGCACCGCTGCGGTTGGCGGCGGTCTTGGTGGTGCACTAGGGAATGTGATCGGCGGGCAAATGGGCGGCAGCACCGGTGCGGCAGTTGGCGCGGGTGTGGGTGGTGCCGCGGGGAGTGCTGTCGGGGCTCGCAAGGGCAGCAAGACTGAAGCTGCCATTGGCGGTGGTCTAGGTTCGGCGGGCGGATCGATCGTTGGTAACAAACTGGGTGGTTCGACCGGTTCTACCATCGGTGCCGGCCTTGGCGGTGCAGCAGGTGGTGCGGTGGGCAGCAACCTGGCCAACGATGGTGGTAGCAGTCATTCAGGTGGCAAGCGGCACGGGCACAAGCATAATCACAAATACAAACACGACTGATTTCATCGGTTGGCGTGAAAAAGCCCGGCGAAGTGCCGGGTTTTTTCATTTAAGCAGTAAAGCGGGCGTGGATTCCTGACGTATTCCGATTCGATTGGGGCTTGCCCGCGAAGACTGAGGAGCATCCGCCACATCAATCAGGACTGTACCTGGCCCTCACGGCTGCCAAAAGGTCTTCGCACCACTCAATTTACGATCCAGAAAACTCGCTGCGCTGATCAGCGCCAAATGCGTCAGCGCTTGAGGTGTATTGCCCAGGTGTCGCGCATGGCTGTCGAATTCTTCGGCGTATAGCCCAAGCGGATTGGCGTAACGCAGCAGTTGTTCGAATTCCAGGTGGGCTTTTTCCACCTGACCGGCGCGGGCCAGGCATTCGACGTACCAGAAGGAGCAGGCAGCGAAGGCACCTTCGGTACCTTGCAGGCCATCGATCTGGCTGTCGTCGTTGCGGTAGCGGTAGACCATGCCGGCGCGCACCAGGTTTTTCTCGATGGCTTGCAGGGTTGATAACCAACGTGGGTCGGTGGCGGCGACGAAGCGCACCAATGGCATCAGCAGCATAGAGCCGTCGAGACTGGTGCTGCCGATGTGCTGCACAAAATGCCCGCGCTCTTCGTTCCAGAAGTTGCTCCAGATGTCTTCGTAGATGGCTTGGCGGGTCTGGTCCCAGCGGGCGAACGGGGCGGGCAGGGAGCGTTTTGACGCCAGGCGGATGGCACGGTCGACGGCGACCCAGCACATCAACCGTGAGTGCAGGAAGTGATGCTGTTCGCCGCGCATTTCCCAGATACCGACGTCTTCTTGCTGCCAGGTTTCGCAGACTTGATCGACCACCTCCCGAGTGTGTCGCCAGCCTTCGTGGGAGATGGCTTCGCCGTATTTGTTGACCAGGTACACGGCGTCCATTAGCTCGCCGAAAATATCCAGTTGAATCTGCTCGTACGCCTGATTGCCGATGCGCACCGGTGTCGCGTTGCCGTGGCCGGACAGATGCGTCAACTCTATTTCCGGTAACTCCTGGCGGCCGTCGATGGCGTACAGAATGTTCAGCTTCATCGATTTGCCGCTGCAATCGCTGACCCGCCCGCGCAGCCAGCGCATATAGGCGTTGGCTTCGTCGGCGAAGCCCAGGCGCATGAAGGCGTAGACGGTGAAAGAGGCGTCGCGGATCCAGGTGTAGCGGTAATCCCAATTGCGCTCGCCGCCGGGAGTTTCCGGCAGGCCGAAGGTGGCGGCGGCGAGGATCGCCCCGTGCTTGCGCGAGGTCAGCAGTTTCATGGCCAGCGCCGAGCGGTTGACCATTTCCCGCCAACGGCCGCGGTAGTTGGAGCGGCCGATCCAGTCGCGCCAAAACTTCAGGGTGCGCTCCAGGTACAGGTCGCTTTGCCCGATCTGCACCCGCGTGTCGCCGATCCCTCCGAGGATGAATTCGGCGCTCTGGTCCAGTTCGAGTACGAATTCGGCGATGGCGGCGTGCTCATCGATCTGCATGGGCTGGTTAGAAACCAGACGTAAACCGGGCTGATGGGGCGCCTCGAAGCAGACATCTGCACCTTTTGCTCGCGCCTTGGTGAGCGCGCGTGCGTAATCGTGACGCACCGCGCAATGCATGCGAATGCTTGCCGTGCCGCTCACCACCCGCACCCGGCGGATCAACAATGGCAAATCATCCTCGCTGTCACCAATGGGCAGCAGGTCGGTGATCTCGACCACGGCACGCTCACTCAGCCAGCGGGTCTGCAGCACGTTGGTGTCGGGCAGGTAAATCTGTTCTCGGCGGGCATCGGGCAGATCCGGCGCCAATTGAAATATTCCTGCGGCCGGAGAGTCGAGCAGGGAACAGAAAATCGACGGGCTATCGAATTCCGGCCAGCAGAAAAAGTCGATGCTGCCCTTGTCGTTGACCAGTGCCGCGCTGCGCATGTCGCCGATGATGCCGTGGGCATCGATGGGGCTTTGCCGTTCGGTGCTTTGTCGTTCTGCATGAGAGTCAGCCATTACCACGGAGCTCCGGATAGAGGGCCTAACTAACTAGCTGACTGGTGGGAGGGGGATAGAGTTCACGGTCAGGTGGATGATTTGACCGAAACATTCCCTGTAGGGCGTCATCGATACTTTTACCTCAACCCGGGTTTGTGGCAAGTTGCAGGCCCCTGTTGAGGCTGGAACGAGATGGCAAACCCCTATCGCGAGTTGTTCAACGCCCCCGGCGCCAGAGCCTTTGTGCTGGCGGGGATGATTGCGCGGATGCCGATCTCGATGACGGGCATCGGTCTGATCACCATGCTCTCGCAGTTGCAGGGCGGCTATGGCTTGGCCGGTGCGGTGGCGGCGACGTTTGCCTTGGCCACGGCAGTGTGTGCGCCGCAGGTTTCACGGATGGTCGATCGCTATGGCCAAGGGCGGGTGCTGCCGGTTTCTGCGCTGATCGGTGGCGGGGCGTTGTTGATGGTGTTGCTCTGCACCCGGTTGCAAGCGCCGCACTGGACATTGTTTGTTTTCGCCGCGCTGGCCGGTTGCATGCCGAGCATGTCGGCGATGACTCGGGCACGCTGGACCGAGTTGTATCGCGGCCAGCCACAGCTGCAAACGGCGTTTGCGCTGGAGTCGGTGCTCGATGAAGTGTGTTTCATCATCGGCCCGCCGTTGTCGGTGGGGTTGTGCGTCGTCGCGTTTCCCGAGGCCGGTCCGCTGGCAGCGTTGCTGATGCTGGCGGTCGGCGTGACGGCGTTTGTCTTGCAGCGTGGGACCGAGCCGCCGGTGCATCCTCATGAGGCCCACGAGCGTGGCTCGATCATTCGCTCGGGGGCGATTCGTCTGCTGATGCTGCTGATGGTCGCCTTGGGCACGATTGTGGGTGTGGTCGATGTGGTCAGCGTGGCCTTTGCTCAGCAAGAAGGCCAACCCGCGGCTGCAAGCATCGTGCTGTCGATGTATGCCATCGGTTCGTGTCTGGCGGGGCTGGCCTTTGGCGCGTTGAAACTGGATATCCCATTGCCGCGGCTGTTTCTGTATGGCGGGGTGGCTACAGCGGTGACCACGCTGCCGTTGCTGCTGGCCGGCGACATCTTCGGTCTGTCGATGGCGGTGTTTGTGGCGGGGTTGTTCTTTTCCCCGACCTTGATCGTCGCGATGGCGCTGGTGGAGAACATCGTGCCACCCGCCAAGCTCACCGAAGGCCTGACCTGGCTGGTCACGGGGTTGAGCATCGGTGTGGCGATTGGAGCGGCCAGTTCGGGTTGGCTGGTGGATGCGTTCGGTGCACGCAGCGGTTTCTGGGTGTCGATTGGCGCAGGTGTCGTGGTGCTGGCGGCGGCGGTACAGAGCTATCGACGTCTGGGCAGCTAAGCCATCCACGATCGCTAATTAGAGTGCACCTTCGTCCGTTCTCTTTACAGACAATCCATTGGTTATGTCCAATGTTTGGGGTGCAGACCAGGGCGTGGGAACGATCATGAACATCGATCGTTTCCCCAACCTGAACCCTTCCTGAAGAATTTTCTGATTCACCATACGGAAACTTTCATACGGTTTACTCTCCTTGAATCGGGGCGTAAGCTTCGCGCGTTTTCATCAATTGCGGAGACCCATAGTGGGTACTTGTTCGAGTGACAGTAGTCGGCCGGTTTCAATAACCGGCACATTCTCGGCAAGATAACGCGCAGTTTCCTGTGCCGTTGTCTCGCCGAAAAGCGAGAAGCGGCATCCCGATCGCGGCCAGTCCTGGCCGGCATCCCGACGTCCCTCTCATCGACGCTGAACAGTGCGTGATGGCCGACCTTTGCGTCGTCATCGCAGCGCTACGGACGCGCCTGTCATTTATGACTGGCGGGCCAGACCTGCTTTGCCGGTAATTCGGGCAAGGCCTCGGGTCGGTCGTACCTGCTTGAAGGTTTCCCCGCGCTGACCATTAGGGGGAACAGCCATGAAACTCACCCTGTTGAAAGAACTCTTCGCCGGCTTCCTGCGGACCCGGCACTTTGTCCGACACTTCCGCCGACTAGCCCTGCTCGATGGCCTGACCGGCGCCAGCGTCAGCCGTGAAGTACCGCCAACCCTGGCGCAAACCCTGGTCGCCGCGGCCAACAACGACACGCAGGTATTGCTGGAACAACTCGGCAGCCACAGCGATGGCTTGAGCGACCTAGAGGCCGATGCGCTGCGCGAGCAATATGGTCTCAACGAGGTCGAGCACGAGCAACCGCTGCCCTGGTGGACCCACCTGTGGCACTGCTACAAAAACCCCTTCAACCTGCTGCTGACCTTACTCGCGGTCATCTCCTGGCTGACCGAGGACATGAAAGCCGCCATCGTCATTTTCTCAATGGTGGTGCTCTCGACTCTGCTGCGCTTCTGGCAGGAAACCAAGTCCAACCAGGCTGCCGACGCGCTCAAGGAAATGGTCAGCAACACCGCGACTGTCATGCGGCACGCCCCTTCGGCCGCCGATGCGGTACCGATGTTCGACAGATTTTATAGCGCTGCGCTGGAGGTCAAAAGCGCGCAGCGCATCGAGCTGCCAATCAAGCAACTGGTGCCCGGTGATCTGATCGTGCTCTCGGCTGGCGACATGATCCCCGCCGACTGCCGCGTGCTCACCGCCAAGGATCTGTTCGTCAGCCAGGCGGCGATGACCGGTGAATCGATGCCGGTGGAGAAATTCCCTCGCCAGCAGGACGCCGAGACCCGCAACCCGCTGGACCTGGAAAACATCCTGTTCATGGGCACTAACGTGGTCTCCGGCGCGGCGACGGCGGTGATTCTGACCACCGGCAACAGCACCTATTTCGGCGCCCTGGCTCAGCGGGTCAGCGCCACCGACCGTGCGCCGACCTCGTTCCAGACCGGCGTCAACAAAGTCAGCTGGTTGCTGATCCGCTTCATGTTCGTGATGGCACCGCTGGTGTTGTTTATCAACGGTTTCACCAAGGGTGACTGGATGGAAGCGCTGTTGTTCGCGCTGTCCATCGCTGTGGGCCTGACCCCGGAAATGCTGCCGATGATCGTCACCTCGACCCTGGCCAAAGGGGCGGTGTTTCTGTCGCGTAAAAAAGTCATCGTCAAACGCCTCGACGCGATCCAGAACTTCGGCGCCATGGACGTGTTGTGCACCGACAAAACCGGCACCCTGACCCAGGACAAGATCTTCCTGGCGCGGCATGTCGATGTCTGGGGTGAAGAGTCCGACGATGTGCTGGAAATGGCTTACCTCAACAGCTACTACCAGACTGGCCTGAAAAACCTGCTGGATGTGGCGGTGCTTGAGCACGTCGAAGTCTACCGTGAGCTGAAAGTCGGCACGGCGTTCCAGAAGGTCGATGAGATTCCGTTCGATTTCACCCGGCGGCGCATGTCGGTGGTGGTGGCCGAGCAGGATCAACCGCATCTACTGATCTGCAAAGGCGCGGTGGAAGAAGTGTTGACCGTGTGCAAACGCGTACGCCATGGTGAGGTCGATGAAGCGTTGACCGATGAGTTGCTGGCGCGGATTCGTCAGGTCACCGCCGAGTTCAACGAAGAGGGCCTGCGGGTGGTGGCGGTTGCCGCGCGCCCCATGCAAACCGGGCGCGACACCTACAGCCTGGCGGATGAACAGGAATTGACGCTGATCGGCTACGTGGCGTTTCTCGATCCACCGAAGGAAAGCACCGCGCCGGCCCTCAAGGCATTGGCCGCCCATGGTGTGGCAGTGAAAGTGCTGACCGGCGACAACGAACTGGTGACCGCGAAGATCTGCCGTGAAGTCGGTCTGGAGCAACAAGGCCTGCTGATGGGCAATGACATCGAGCGCATGAGCGATGCTGAACTGGCGGTTGCGGTGGAGACCACCAACGTCTTCGCCAAACTGACGCCATCCCATAAGGAGCGAATCGTTCGCTTGCTCAAAGGCAACGGGCATGTGGTCGGCTTTATGGGCGACGGGATCAACGATGCGCCGGCGCTGCGTACCGCCGACATCGGTATTTCGGTGGACAGCGCGGTGGACATCGCCAAGGAAGCGGCTGACATCATCCTCCTGGAAAAGAGCCTGATGGTGCTGGAGGAGGGCGTGCTGGAAGGCCGTCGGACCTTCGCCAATATGCTCAAGTACATCAAAATGACCGCCAGCTCGAATTTCGGCAACGTGTTCTCGGTGCTGGTGGCCAGCGCGTTTATCCCGTTCCTGCCCATGCTGCCGATGCACCTGTTGGTGCAGAACCTGCTGTACGACATCTCGCAGATCGCCATTCCGTTCGATAACGTCGATGAAGAGATGCTGAAAAAACCACAACGCTGGCAGCCGGGCGATGTCGGGCGCTTCATGCTGTTCTTTGGACCGATCAGCTCGATCTTCGACATCCTGACCTTCGCCTTAATGTGGTACGTCTTTGATGCCAACACACCGGATCACCAAACCTTGTTCCAGTCGGGCTGGTTCGTGGTCGGGCTGCTGACCCAGACGCTGATCGTGCACATGATCCGCACGCCGAAAATTCCGTTCCTGCAAAGCCGCGCGGCCATGCCACTGCTGGTAATGACCGGACTCATCATGGCCGTCGGAATCTTCCTGCCGATGGGGCCGTTGGCGCATTACTTCAAACTGCAGGCGTTGCCGTCGCTTTACTTTGTGTTCCTGCCGGTGATTCTGCTGGCGTACATGGCACTGACCCAGGCGGTGAAAGGCTTCTACATCCGCCGGTTTGGCTGGCAATAAAAATCAGAAAAGGACGATCGTTCCCACGCAGAGCGCGCGGGAACGATCAATACCTGTGTCCGTCTGGGCGATTTTCGTCAACGATCAAAAGATTCCAGCCTTTGGCAGCTCCTTGCCTCGAGACTCAGTCTTGAGGTGAACGGACATGTGTAGGGAAATGCCCTGTCTATTTGAGAAAGGTCCTACATAAAACCGGCGGTGTCTCGCATAGCCTGCTGCCCTTATGGAAGTTGGCTGGTGCAAGCCTGCTGGAACGTCATTGTCATGGTTGCCAAAAATGTTGAATAAAACGTTACGTATCTTGATCGCCGATGAGCAGTATTTTCATCGAATGAAAATCGAAAGGATGTTGAATCAGTTGGGGTATTTCCGCATCGCCCCGGCGCAGTGTGTAGAAGAGCTGTTAACCCTGGTGGAGTACGGCAGCGAGCCGTTCGATCTGGTGATGATCAGTGCATCACTGACGGCGGGAGTCGACCTCGATTTGCTGGCGTTCTGTGGGGGCAATCAGCAGATACATCATGGGTTTATCTACGATGGCCAGCACGTGCAACTCACTGCGAGCAAGGTACGCCAACCTCAGAGGGTGCAGGTAATTCAGGCGCGAATGCCGGACCTTGAGATGGTCAGGCGTTTGATGGACATGGTCGATCCACAGACTAATGGCGCCCAGGCACCTATGTTGCCGTGGTTGCGTACAGCTTGTCAGAGCCATATGGGCTAAGGGCTCAGATAGAGAGACTGTTCGAACCTTTTGTTCTCGCATGGCTCCCCCGCCGGGTTTCGGTATCAATACCTGAGACCTTCAATCGATAGCCATAGGCCATGTGGCGCCAGCCATTTCGCGCCTGAAATTTGTTCATCTCAAGATTACCGCTCGTCTGAACTGTCATTTCTGACAGGTAGCGCAATCCGATCCAGTCGTGTAACGGTATTCGCGCAGGAGCGGCGGTTGGGTCGCAGATGCACAAGGGCAAATAGCCGTTCTCGCTACCGGCATAGCCCGGCTGTTTCTATAGGAGTTCACATTATTAAAATTCTGCTTGCGGATGATCACCCGGTCATTCGAGCCGCGATCAAGATGATGCTTAAAGGGAAGTTTCGAACGGTTCTGGAGGCCTCTAACGGTGTGGAAACCGTACAAATGGCCCGTGAACAAGGCCCCGATCTCATCGTGCTGGATATCACCATGCCCAAACTGGATGGGATGGAAGTCTTGAGCAGGCTTAAGGACCTGGAGCCACCCTGTCGGACGCTGGTGTATACCGCGCTTGATCCGGTTTTCTATTCCGCCCGCTGCATGAGGAGCGGCGCTCTTGGTTTCATTTCAAAAACCAATGATCTGGAAGAGTTGAGCAAAGCGATCAATGCAGTGATGTCCGGTTATACCTACTTCCCCCGTTTGCCTTCCAGCTCTGTGCATATGGACCACCTCCAGTGCACGGAAATGCAGTTGATCGATAAATTGTCCGACCGGGAGCTGACTATTTTTCAGGCGCTCGCTCGAGGTTCAAGTAATAAAGAAATCGCCGAGTCGATGCTCTTGAGCCATAAAACCGTCAGCACCTACAAAACCCGCTTGATCGAAAAACTCAATGTGAAGTCGGCAGTCCATTTGAGGGATTTGGCCAAGCGTAATCATGTGATCTGAATGAATATTTCCCTGCGCAGAGGGCTGACAACTCTGGTTCTTTTCTGGCCGTTGTTTCTTTCGTCTGGCGCTGGCGCCGAGATACAGACCTTGCATCTGCTGGGGCGCTCCACGGTTCAGGATTACCGCGTCGAGATGGATGAAACGGACTGGCGCTGGCTGAGGGAGAAGGGTGCTTTGCGGTTGGGGGCCTCGGCGCCGGACTATGCCCCGTTCGACCTGACGCTCAATAACTATGATTTCGAAGGGATTACCGCGGACTACGCGGATCTGCTGGCCCAGTTGCTGCACACCAAGATCGAGGTGCAGCGCTATGAGTCTCGTGAGTCTGTCATTGCCGCACTGAAACGTGGGGAGCTGGATCTGTTAGGCATGGCCAACGGCTTTGAAGCCGCCGACCCGCAGTTGGCCATGTCCCGGTCTTACGCCGACGACTCGCCGACCCTGGTTACCCGTAATGGTGACAGCAACGACTTGCCGAGCGACCTTGCGGGCAAGCGCGTGGCCATGCTCGATCACTACCTGCCGCCTGAGGCTGTCCGTGACTTCTATCCCGGCGCCAGCCTGCAACTGTATCCGTCAACGCTGAGCGCCATCGGCGCGGTGGCGTTTGGTCAGGCGGACGTGTATCTCGGTGACTCCATCAGCGCCAATTATCTGATCAACAATAACTACCTGAACAATGTCCAGCTGGCGGATTTCTCCCGGATGGAGATGAATCCTTTTGCCTTCGCCATGGCCCGCGACAACCAGCGCTTGCGGCGGATTGTCGACGCGGCCCTGGCGGCGATTCCGGTCGGTGAGCGCATGACCATTCTGCGTCGTTGGAGCGCCGGCAGCACAAGCTTTACCGGCCAGCAAGGCTTGCACTTCAGTGTCAAAGAACAACGCTGGCTGGAGCAACATCCGAGGCTGAGAGTAGCGATCATCGATGACTTTGTACCCCTTTCATTTTCTGATGAAAAAGGTGAGTTTCGCGGGCTCAGCGCACAAGTTTTGGCCAAGATCAGTCTGCGCACCGGGCTGAAATTCGACGTGCTACGAGGTAGCTCGTTGAACAAACAAATCGAGAAAGTGAAAGACGGCGCAGCCGATCTTTTGGCTGTTATTACGCCTAGTGCAGAGCGCGAGGCTGAGTTGCGTTTCACTCGACCGTATCTGGTCACCCCGTTTGTGTTAGTCACCAGAACTCGCGCCGAAAGCCCCAATACGCTGGACGATATGGGCGGCAAAAGTCTGGCGCTTGTTCGCGGCAACGGGTTGCGTCAGTTTGTTTTTGCAGCGGTTCCCGACATCCGTTTCATTGATGTGGAAAACCAGGCCCAGGCGATGGAAATGGTAGCCAATGGACAGGCCGATGCCGCGCTGAGCTCTCTGATCAGTGCGCGTTACATGATTTCCCGGCGATACCGCGACCGTTTGCACATCACCAGTACAGTCGGCACAGAGCCTGCACGCATAACCTTTGCCACTCACCGTGGCGCTCTTGAACTGTATTCGATTCTGAACAAAGCCTTGTTGAGCATCCCACCGGAAGAAATGGATGAGTTGACTAATCGCTGGCGCAATGAGGCGGCAGTGGAGGAAAGTTACTGGTTGCGCAATCGTGCAGCGATCATTCAGGGTTTTGCGTTCGCCGCGGGGCTGCTATTGCTTGCATTGGGATGGATCGCCTACCAGCGCAGCCTGATTCACAAGCGTCAGCAACTGCTGCTGCAACTGCAAGAAGCCAAGGACGCGGCGGACGACGCCAATCGAGCCAAGACCACGTTTCTGGCGACCATGAGTCATGAAATCCGTACGCCGATGAACGCGTTGATCGGCATGCTCGAACTGGCCATGAAAAGGGCTGAACAGGGCGTCACTGACCGCTTTGCGATTGAGGTCGCTTCCACCGCAGCGCGTGATTTGCTGGACTTGATCGGCGACATTCTGGACATCGCCCGGATTGAATCCGGGCATCTTTCGCTGACCCCGGAGCGGGTCAATCTGCGCACGCTGGTTGAGTCTGTCGCAAGAGTCTTCGAGGGCCTGGCGCGGGACAAGCACCTGCGGTTGGTTCTGGATCTGGACCTCAAGAGTGACCGAGAGGTGCTGATTGACCCGCTGCGCTTCAAGCAGATCATTTCCAATCTGCTGAGTAATGCCATCAAGTTCACTCAGGAGGGTGAAGTGCGCTTGAAGGTGCAGATCGGGCCCGGCGCTGACCCGGGGCATCTGGCCATTCGAGTGCGGGTCGAGGACACGGGGATCGGTATCAGCGTCCAGGATCAGCAGCGCTTGTTCAGCCCCTTCACTCAGGCCGGTAACCCCGCTCAGTCTGCGCGCAGTGGCTCGGGTCTGGGATTGGTCATCAGCCGTTCGCTGTGTGAAATGATGGGTGGCCAATTGCAGTTGAACAGCGTGTTGGGCCAAGGGACACAGATCGAGGTCACGCTGCAGGTGCTGGCTTTGCAGACGCTGGCCCAACCGACACCACCTGCCACCGCTGAGCTATTGCCCACAGAGCCACTGAATATTCTGGTGGTTGACGACTACCCGGCCAATCGTCTGTTGCTGTCCCGGCAATTGAGCTATTTGGGCCACTGTACGCTGGAGGCCGTGGACGGTGAGCAGGGCCTTGAGCGGTGGCGAAATCATTCGTTCGACGTGGTCATCACCGATTGCAATATGCCGACCATGAACGGCTACGAATTGGCTGGCGCCATTCGCGATGAAGAGCAGGCCAGGGGCCTTGAGGCCTGCTTGATCCTTGGCTTTACCGCTAATGCCCAGCCGGAAGAAAAGGATCGTTGCAGGGAGGCGGGGATGGATGACTGTCTGTTCAAACCCATCAGCCTGCAAGACCTGAGCGCCCGACTGGTATCCAGGACTCCAGGCACGACGTCGATAGCGCTTGAGGAGAACACGGGGCGAACCCGCGCTGAAATTGATCTGGGCAGTCTGGAGCAATGGGTCGGCGCAGACCGGACGCTGATCAACGATTTGCTGCGTGATCTGGCCTCCAGCACTGAAGAAGATCTGGACCACTTACAGAGGTTGTACGCCACTGACGACCACATTGGTCTCAGGGATCTGGCGCACCGGATCAAGGGCGGCGCTCGGGTCGTCAATGCGCACCGCTTGATTCTGTGTTGCGAACATCTTGAAACAGCCATAGGCGAGCGCGACGCCGCTTCACTGACGCACGCGGTCGCGGCCTTGCAACACGCCATGGAACGCCTGGCCCACTATCTGGGTCAGCACTGACCACGGCGCGCGGTTGAGTGGCTCAATCCCAAATCGGCGCGATGCCTTTGGGGCTGGTCAGACGGTGGCCACGTTCAAGGGTGGCGATCAATGCCATGTCGGCCGCACTGAGGGTGAGGGCGCAGGCCTTCAGGTTGCTTTGCAGATTGGCGCGCTGGGTGGAGGACGGAATCACTGCGTAACCCGATTGCATGGCCCAGGCGAGCGTGACTTGCGCCGGGGTGGCCTGACGTTGGTCGGCGATCTGCTGGATCACCGGATCTTTCAGGACTTCGCCGTAGGCCAGCGTCATGTAGGACGTGATCTGAATACCCTGGCGTTGAGCGAACTCGACGACGGTGCGGTTTTGCAAGTAAGGGTGCAGTTCGATCTGGTTGGTGGCGATGTTATCGGCACCGACGGCTGCGATGGCTTGTTTCATCAGGTCGACGGTGAAGTTGGAAATGCCGATCTGCCGGGTCAGGCCTTGCTGTTTGGCTTCCAGCAGCGCGCCCATGAATTCGGCAACCGGTACCTTGTCTTCCGGGGACGGCCAGTGAATCAGGGTCAGGTCCAGGTAGTCGGTCTGCAGTTTGCGCAGGCTTTCCTTGAGGCTGTCGATCAACGTGTCTTTGGCGAAGTTGGCCACCCAGATCTTGCTGGTGATGAACAGCTCTTCACGGGGGATACCGCTGCCGGCGATGGCTCGGCCGACTTCGGCTTCGTTCTCGTAGATCTGTGCGGTGTCGATCACTCGGTAGCCCAACTCAAGACCGGTGCTCACCGAGTCGATGACCACCTGGCCCTGTAGACGAAAAGTACCGAGGCCGAACGCGGGAATAGGCATGCATGACTCCAAAGGTTGCAGTGGGAATAGCCACGAGTATCCCTGTCTGTACCTTTGAGAAAAACCGCCGAACCGGCAAAGCAATGTTTACCGCAAGTCATGAATGGGACTCTTTTGATTGTGCGGATTAGGCAATGTCGCTCCGGCTGAACTCTTCGCCCAGGAAATCGATCAAGGTCCGCACGGACGGCAGCAAGCCACGACGGGAGGGGAAGATCGCGTGAACAATGCCGGATTTTGGCGCCCAGTCCGGCACCAACTGAACCAATCGACCGGCGGCCAGGTCCTCGCGCACCACTACGCTGGGCAAGTGGGCGATTCCGATACCGGCCAGCACCGCGTGGCGCAGGGCGATCAAGTCGTCGGTGACCATCCGTGGGTGATGGCGAATCACCGCGCTGGCGGCATCCGGGCCGAACAGCTCCCAGTGATATTCGCGCTGCGCCGTCCCCCAATGCAGGCTCGGCAGACCGCTGAGGTCAGCGGGCGTGGCCGGTGACGACAGGCGCGCAAGAAAACCTGGACTGCCCACCAGGCATTGGGTGCTGTTGCCCAACACTTTCATCACCAGATCGCTGCTTTCCAGTGGCGGAAAACGTACCCGCAGTGCGATATCGAATCCTTCGTGAATCAGGTCGACCCGGCGATTGGTGCTTTCGATAAACAGTTCCACCAGCGGGTATTTGAGCATGTAACGGGTCAGCATCGGCCCGACCCATGAATTGAGCAGCGCCGTCGGGCAACTGATGCGCACCAGACCTTGGGGCTCGGAACGGTTGCGCTCGATGACTTCGGCCGCGCTTTCCGCTTCCACCCGCATGGCTAGACAACGCTGGTAATACTCTTGGCCGATCTCGGTCAGCGAGCAATGCCGACTGGTGCGGTGAATCAGCCGCACGCCGAGGCGTTCTTCCAACTGCGAAATACGCCGACTGAGTTTCGACTTGGGCATGTCCAAGGCACGCCCGGCAGCGGCGAAACCACCGTGTTCCACCACTTGGGTGAAGTAGTAGAGCGTATTCAGGTCTTCCACTATCGTTCTCCAAATAGAACGCTAAGGGTGATTTTTACAGTCTACCGCAGCAAAGGTGTCGGATTTAAGGTGTGTCCATGGTTTCACTCACCCACTTTCGGAGGCACACCATGAAAAACATCATCGGTATCTACACCAGCCCAAGAGCGCATTGGGTGGGCGACGGTTTTCCGGTTCGCACACTGTTTTCCTACGACAGTCTGGGCAAACACATCAGCCCGTTCCTACTGCTCGATCACGCCGGCCCTGCTGAATTCACCCCAACCACGCAACGGCGTGGTGTGGGTCAGCATCCGCACCGCGGTTTCGAAACCGTGACTATCGTTTACAAGGGCGAACTGGAACACCGTGACTCCACCGGCAGTGGCGGCAAGATCGGTCCTGGCGATGTTCAGTGGATGACCGCGGCTTCGGGGATCCTGCATGAGGAGTTCCACTCCGAGGATTTCGCCCGCAGCGGCGGCACCCTGGAAATGGTCCAGTTGTGGGTCAACCTGCCGGCCAAAGACAAAATGGCCGACGCTGGCTACCAGACCATTCTCGATGGCGATATTCCGAACCTGCCGCTCAACGACAAGGCCGGCAGCCTGAGGCTGATCGCCGGTGAGTTTGACGGCCACAAAGGACCGGCGAGAACCTTCACGCCGATCGACGTCTGGGACATTCGATTGAACGCTGGCAAGGCGCTGACGCTGGACCTGCACGAAGGTCGCAACACGGCGTTGGTGGTGCTGCGCGGTACGGTTCAGGTCAATGGTCTGGAACTGGTTCGCGAAGGGCAGCTGGCCTTGTTCGAACGCAACGGTGATCAGCTCAGTCTGGAGGCTAATAACGATGCCGTTGTGCTGCTGCTCAGCGGCGAGCCGATCGACGAACCCATCGTCGGCCACGGACCGTTCGTGATGAACACCGAGGCGGAAATCCATCAGGCCTTTGCCGACTTCCAGTCCGGTCAATTCGGCCAGATGCATCGCTGATACACAACTCCGCTCTACGCAGGAACGTAGGTCGATTCACTGGCCAGGGATGGCTGTCGCCAAAAATAAAGAGGAAACGCTCATGAACATATCCAATGCGGCCAACTTCAATGGCCTGAAACCGACCATCGATCCTAACGACAGCGCGCTGCTGTTGATCGACCACCAGAGCGGGTTGTTCCAGATCGTCAAGGATATTGACGTCCCGCAACTGCGCGCCAACGCCATCGCCCTGGCCAAAGCCGCAACCTTGTTGAAAATGCCGGTGATCACTACCGCCTCTGTGCCCCAAGGGCCGAACGGGCCGTTGATCCCGGAGATTCACCAGGAGGCACCGCACGCTCAATACGTCGCCCGCAAAGGCGAAATCAATGCCTGGGACAACCCGCAGTTTCACGCGGCGGTGAAAGCCACCGGCAAGAAAACCCTGGTGATCGCCGGCACACTGACCAGCGTCTGCCTGGCCTTTCCATCCATCGCCGCGGTGCATGAAGGCTACAAGGTATTCGCGGTGGTCGATGCCTCGGGCAACCACTCCAAACTGGCCACTGATCTGACAATTGCCCGTTTGTCTCAGGCTGGAGTGGTGCCAATCGACATCATGGCTACGCTATCTGAGCTGCAAGGTTCGTGGAACCGCCCCGACGCCGAGCAGTGGGCCGCCGTCTACGCCCAGGCCATGCCGCATTATCAATTGCTGATCGAAAGCTACCTCAAGGCTCAGCAAGTGGCGAACGAACACGAAGTGCTGGATTCCCAGCGCTAACCGAGTGCCCCACGCCGACTTTTACTCGGCATCGATAAAAAGCGAGGACTACTGCAATGACTACCTCTTACAAACGTCTGGACAAAAACAACGCCGCCGTTCTGTTGGTTGATCATCAGGCTGGTCTGCTGTCGCTGGTTCGCGATATCGAACCGGACAAATTCAAGAACAACGTGCTGGCCCTGGCTGATCTGGCCAAGTACTTCAAGCTGCCGACCATCCTCACCACCAGTTTCGAGACCGGCCCCAATGGCCCGCTGATGCCGGAGTTGAAAGCGCTGTTCCCGGAGGCGCCGTACATCGCCCGCCCTGGGCAGATCAACGCCTGGGACAACGAAGACTTCGTCAAGGCGATCAAGGCCACGGGCAAGAAGCAACTGATCATCGCCGGTGTGGTAACCGAGGTTTGTGTGGCATTCCCGGCGCTTTCGGCACTGGCTGAAGGGTTTGAAGTGTTCGTGGTCACCGATGCTTCCGGCACCTTCAATGAACTCACCCGGCAGTCGGCCTGGGATCGCATGTCGGCGTCCGGTGCGCAGCTGATGACCTGGTTCGGCCTGGCGTGCGAACTGCACCGCGACTGGCGCAACGATGTGGAAGGGCTGGCCACCTTGTTCTCCAACCACATCCCTGACTACCGTAACCTGATGACCAGCTACAACGCCCTGACCAACGGCAAATAATCTCACCGCATCATCAATGGCGACCACCAATCGCCCTCGTTGGAGCTGCCGCAGGCTGCGATCTTTTGATCTCCGGTTAAAGGGATGATCGCCAAAAGATCGCAGGCTTCGCCAGCTCCTACAATGTGTGGCATCTTCACGTTATTCGCTTGCTGGAGATGCTTGATGCCGACACTGCTCACCGATCACCCGCTGCTCTGCGCGTTGGCCCTGATCCTTATCGACATCCTGCTGTGGCGGCTGATTTCGGCCAATAGCAGCAATTGGAAGCTGGCGCTGCGGCTAGTG
Source organism: Pseudomonas sp. H11T01 (assembly GCF_048515765.1). Lineage (NCBI taxonomy): Bacteria > Pseudomonadati > Pseudomonadota > Gammaproteobacteria > Pseudomonadales > Pseudomonadaceae > Pseudomonas > Pseudomonas sp. H11T01. The sequence goes on from NZ_JBLYED010000013.1 coordinate 93,137, forward strand.
ATTTTTTCGTTGTTCAGCGTGTTGCTGTTCAACGAAGGAATGAACCCGATGGAGCCGGCGCCGTGGCCTGAGAATGTGCCATTGCACTTGGCCGCGACCGGCCTGCAGATCGGTTGGTGGCTGTTCGGCGCGCGGACCCTGACGGTGCTGCTCGGCACTGTGATGATGCAGCGGGTCGGGCATACCGGACGTTTATTACAGGATTTGATCGGCGCGGTGATTTTCCTGATCGCGATCATTGCGGCACTGGCCTACGTGCTCGATTTGCCGGTCAAGGGTGTGTTGGCGACTTCCGGGGCGGTGGCGATCATTGTCGGTCTGGCGCTGCAAAGCACCCTCAGCGATGTGTTCTCCGGCATCGTCCTGAACGCCACCAAACCCTATCAAATCGATGACTGGATCTCGATCGACGGTACCGAAGGCCGGGTGACCGATATTGACTGGCGGGCGACGCGACTGCAAACGACTCAAGGCAGCATGGCGGTAATCCCCAACTCCCTGGCGGCAAAAGCCAAGATCATCAATTTCAGCCGGCCCCGCGACCTGTTCGGTCTGTCCGTCAGCCTGCAGATCAGCCCCCATGCCCGGCCGCAAACGGTGATCGAAGCCTTGGAGCGTGCCATGCAGGGGTGTCGGCCATTGCTCGGCAAGCCAGCACCCAATGTTGCGCTGAAAAGCTCCAGCAGCAGCGGGGCGGAATATGAAATCAGCGGGTTTGTATCGTCCATGGCTCAGAAGCGTGAGGTGCGCAATCAGCTGTTCGATCTGGCGTATCGGCACTTGAAGGCCTCGGGTGTGAGCCTGCTGTCGACAGTGGAAACCGCGACGCCGGTCAACTACTCACGGCCCCGGGCGCTGCTGGAAGGTTCGAATATTTTCTCGACCTTGCGTCAGGAGGAGAAAGACACCTTCAGCCAGAACATGACCCTGCAAACGTTCCGTGCCGGCGAGATGATCCTGGCCACCGGCGAAGTCAGCGATCATTTGTTCATTATCGAATCCGGCGTGGTTTCGGTAGCCCTGAGCCGTGCCGGCACCAAGTTCGAAGCCGGCCGCATGGGGCCAGGGGAGGTGATCGGCGAGGCCGGGATCCTCGAAGGCCAGGCTGTGATCGCTGATTTCTCGGCCAAGACCTTTTGCACCTTGTATCGCATCGAGAAGGAATACCTGAAACCTTGCCTGGATGCCCGCCGCGATATCAGTGACGCAATGAAAAGCCTGCTGGATTTCCGCCTGCACACCGCACACACCCTGACTCAGGAAGTGCCAAAAGTGGTGGAGAAAAGAAAGGGCATTTTGCAGTGGCTGCGGAGTAGGGCGTAGAGAGGTGGGTTGTTTTATTGAGGGCGTCTGATCGGGCGCCGATCACTGCCCGATTGGCATCCTCAACTTCCCAACAATTGGCTATTTGTGCAATCCACAGGCGGGGCTAACGTAGCTGCACCCCCACTTGTTATGGAGCACACCATGCAACCTCGTATCGATTTCTACACCGCTTCGCCGGATGCCTTCAAAGCCATGTTGGCGCTGGAAACCGCGGTCTCGAAACTGCCACTGGAGAAAAAACTGGTCGAGCTGGTCAAGCTGCGCGCTTCGCAGATCAACGGCTGTGCATTCTGCGTCGATATGCACACCGCTGATGCCCGCAAGGGCGGTGAAACCGAACGTCGTCTCTATGCAGTTTCGGTCTGGCGTGAAACACCGTTTTTCACCCCGCGTGAACGTGCCGCACTGGCCTGGACCGAAGCTCTGACCCGACTCTCGGAAACCCACGCGCCGGATGAAGATTACGCACTGCTGAGCGCCGAGTTCAGTGCCAGCGAAATGGTCGACCTGACCATGGCGATTTCCACGATCAATAGCTGGAACCGGCTGGCCGTGGGCTTTCGCAAGTTTCCCCAGGAATAAACCTGGCCTCAATGAGCATCGGCAGACGGCGCGGCCGGTGGTTTGACCTTGCGCATCAAGGGCACCATCACGGTGGCGATGATGAAGCAGACCATGATCACCAAAAACGCGTCGCTATAGGTTTGCGTCTGGGCCTCGCGGTAGGTCAGCAGCCATAGCTGATGCAGGCTGGCGGTGACGCCCTGGTCGCCGCTTTGGCCGAGGGCGGCTAAGTTGCCGCCCACCTGCGTCAGCCACTGGTTCATGGCTTCGTTGCTGCTGTTGAGATGCTCGGCGAGCCGGGTGAAGTGCAGGTTGGTGCGGTCATTGAGGATGGTTGCGCAGGCGGCAATGCCGATGGCGCCGCCCAGATTACGCATCAGATTGAACAGTCCCGAAGCATGCTTGAGACGCGCTGGGGCCAGCCCGCCAAGGGTCAAGGTCACGGCCGGCGGCACGGCCAGTTGCTGGGCGATACCGCGCAAGGCTTGCGGCAGTATCAATTCTCTGGCCCCCCAATCGTGGGTGATCGGGCTGAAATCCCACATCGACAAGGCAAACAGCCCAAGGCCGGTCATCATGATCCAGCGCAGGTCGATGCGGTTGGCCAGAAAGGCATACAGCGGAATCGCCATAATCTGGAACACCCCGGTGGAGAACACCGCGAGGCCGATGTCCAGCGCGCTATAGCCGCGCACCCGTCCGAGAAACAGCGGTGTCAGGTAAATGGTCGCGAACAGGCCGATCCCGGTGACAAAGGAAAAGAAACAGCCCAAGGCAAAATTGCGGTCTTTCAAGGCGCGCAGATCAACAATCGGGTTGGCCACGTGCAAGCTGCGACCGATAAAGGCCAGGCCGGCCAGCCCGGAGATCCACGCGGTGGTGAGGATGGTGCTGTCGCTGAACCAGTTCCAGCGCGGGCCTTCTTCGAGGGTGTATTCCAGGCAGCCGAGAAACAGCGCCATGAAGACCATGCTCAGGTAGTCGGCGCCCTTGAGCAGCGACAGTTCGGGCTCGTCGATTTTCACCAGCATCGGTACCGCTACCGCGACGAAAACTCCTGGTACCAGGTTGATGTAAAACAGCCAGTGCCAGGATGATATGTCGGTGATCCAGCCGCCGATCACCGGGCCCAGAGTTGGTGCCAGCGAAGCCACGGCACCGATGGTCGCCGCGGCGATCACCCGTTGTTTACCGGTGAAGAAAAAGAACGCAGTGGTGAACACCAGCGGGATCATCGAACCGCCGAGAAACCCTTGCAGCGCGCGGAAGGCAATCATGCTCTGGATGTTCCAGGCCGCGCCGCACAGCAGGCTGGCCAGGGTGAAACCGACCGCCGAGGCGCAGAACAGCCAGCGCGTGGAAAACACCCGTGAAAGCCAACCCGAGAGCGGGATGACGATGATCTCGGCGATCAAGTAGCTGGTCTGCACCCAGGCGGTTTCGTCAGTGCCGGCCGAGAGCCCGCCACCAATGTCGCGCAACGAAGCCGAGACGATCTGGATATCCAGCAGCGCAATGAACATGCCGATGCACATGGTGGCAAAGGCGAACACTTTGGTCGCGGTCGCCATGGACGAGGCATCGAAGGGCTTGGCCGGAGCGGCGAGGGCGCGACTCATGGTGCGCTGGCCTGGGCGACGGCAGCCGACGGTTCTTGACGCTCGGCTTTGGTGTCGACCGAGGCGGTCACCGAGAGGCCCGGACGCAGGTGGCCCAACACCGCGTCATCCGGATCGAGGATGATGCGCACCGGCACGCGCTGGACGATTTTGGTGAAGTTGCCCGTAGCGTTTTCCGGTGGCAACACGCTGAACTGTGAGCCGGTTGCCGGCGCCAGGCTGTCCAGATGACCGTGGAATTCGCGCCCGGGCAATACGTCGGCGTGGATGCTTACCCGCTGGCCAGGCACCATCAGCCTGAGCTGATCTTCCTTGAAATTGGCATCGACCCACAGGCCGCTGGCCGGCACCACCGACAGCAGTTGAGAGCCGGCAACGGCATAGGCGCCAACCCGCGCCCGACGGTTGCCGATCACCCCATCAATCGGTGCGCGCAACTCGGTGTAACCCAGGTTCAATCGAGCGATATCCCGCTCCGCCTGGGCTTGCATCAATGCCGCTCGGGCCTGCTGTTTCTGGGTGGCGATCACGTTGAGTTGGCGCTGGGTGGCAAGCAATTCGGCCTGGGCCCTAGCGCCGAGGGCCTGCGCGGTTTTGAAGGTGGCGTCTGCCCGTTGCGCACTTTCCACTGAGACTGCGGAGCTGCCGACCAGGCGCTTGTAGCGCGCATTGTCATCGCGCGAACGAGACATCTCCGCGCCGGTGGCATCGACCCCGGCCCGTGCCTGACTGATCACCGCTTGTTGCAGTTGTTCGGTGGCGTCGAGGTTGGCCAACAGGGCTTCTTCGGCAGCCACCGCACCCTCGGCCTTGGCCAGGCTGGCGCGGTAGTCCCGTGAATCGAGCCGAACCAGCACGTCCCCGGCATGCACCTGTTGGTTGTCGGTCACCAGCACTTCTTCGATGTAACCGGCGACTTTTGGCCCGATCACGGTGACATCGCCGCCAATGTAGGCATCGTCGGTGTCTTCGATAAAACGACCGCTGGTCCACCAATGCAGGCTGTAGAACCCGATCAACACCAGCGCGGCAGTGGTCAGAATTATCAGCATCAGACGCTTGAGCAAGGCTGGCTTGGGCGGGTTCAGTGCGGCAGCGACGCCGGGCTCTTCAACTGCAGTCATGCTGGTCATGGCAGGGCACCTATTGGATGAGACTAATATTACGCGTGTAATATGACGTATGTAATATTTAGCCGCAAGTGCCTTTTTCGGTCATTCGTCTGGTGTACTGGCTGCTGTATTCAATCCTCGAGTTGTTCAGCAGAGACCACCAACACACTGCAAGGCATCTTGTAGAGCAGGTGCTCCGCCGTACTGCCGATGAGTTTATCCAGGCCATGGGGGCTCACTTTGCCCATGACGATGACATCGACGTCATGGGCATCGGCATAACTGGTCAGGACCTTGGCTGGATTGCCCATGACCATGTGGCACTGAGCGGCCTGTATGCCGTTGCGCTCGGCCAGCGCGTTGAAGGCTTCTTCCTGAATGTCATACATGGCCTTGGCCATACTCGAGGAGAAGAAGGACGAACCTTTGGAAAAGCCGAACTCCGCCGATGTGATCGATGACAGGTCATAGGCGTACAACACCTCGACTTCGGCGTTGCAGCGCATCGCCAGTTTCACCGCTTTGCTGATGATCCGGTCATTGAAGCCCTGGTTTTGCTTATGGTGATGGAGCGGGTCAACCGCGGCGACGATCTTGCGTGGCAGGGCGTGACGGGTATTGCTCACGAAATGCAACGGTACCGTGCACTGGCGCATCAAGTGCACGTCGAGGGGCGTGAACATGATCCGCGTCAACAGTGATTCGTGCTCCAGCGCCTTGATCATCATGTCCATGGGCTGTTCTTTGAGGTGGATCAGGATTTCTTCCAGTGGGCGTTCGACCCATACCGCCTCGGTGGTCACCTCAACGCCGATTTTGCGCAGGGGTCTGGCCTGTTCCTCCAGCCATTGGCGATGTCGCTCGACGTAGCCCAAACGCAGGTGCTCCAGCGCCTGCTCATTGACCAGGCCAGCTGTCGCCAGGCCCTCGAGATAGTCAAAAGCCACAATGTGCAGCGCCGCGCCCTCGGCCTTGGCCAGTGCGGCAGCCCTGTCGAAGGCCGCGCTGTGCTGCATCAATGGCGAAGCCACCAGCATGAAGCGTTTTTGTCTGGACATGACAAACCTCCCGAACGGTAAAGACAGCGGTTCTTGCGGGCCGCGACTGGACGTCAAGTGGTGAAACTATTATCTGATCATGCCGCCAGTACCGGCAAACGGGTTGATTTGCACCAACGTCAGCGGAGGCGTCCGACGTGTGGTCGCGCTAACGTTCAGGGCGTCAGTACCAGCGCCCCTTTGACCTGTCCTTGGCGCAGGCAGGCGAGGGCGGCATTAGCATCTATCAGAGCAAAGCGGGTGACATGGGGACGAATGGGCGTATGACGAATTTCGGCGAAGAACGCCTTGCCGTCTTCGCGGGTCAGATTGGCCACCGAACGCAGTATTCGTTCACCCCACAGCAGTTGATAGGGAAAGCCCGGAATATCGCTCATATGGATACCGGCGCAAATCACACTGCCGCCCTTGATCGTCGCTGCAAGGGCCAGTGGTATCAAGGCTCCGACAGGGGCGAATATCAGCGCGGCGTCCAGAGGCTGCGGTGGCGGCTGTTCTGAAGACCCGGCCCAGGCGGCGCCCAGTTTTCTGGCGTAATCCTGGCCTTGTGTGTCGCCGGGGCGGGTGAAGGCATACACCTGCTGGCCACGTGCTAATGCGATTTGTATGACCAGATGAGCGGCGGCGCCAAAACCATAGAGACCCAGTCGCGGCGCTGTTCCCGCCATCCGCAAGGCGCGATAACCAATCAGCCCGGCACACAGCAACGGAGCGGCCTCGACAGGCGACAGCGCGGCTGGAATGGTGAGGCAAAAGCGCGCATCGGCGAGGACGTAGTCGGCATAACCTCCATCGAGCTGACATCCCGTGAACAGTGCCTGATTACACAGGTTCTCCCGTCCTTCCAGGCAAAAAGCGCAGTGTCCGCAGGCCCAGCCCAGCCAGGGGACGCCGACCCGTCTGCCTATCCAGTAAGGTGCCACTTGCGAGCCGACGGCCACGACCTGACCGACAATTTCATGCCCCGGAACCCGTGGCAGCACCGCTTGAGGCAGCTCGCCGTCGAACAGGTGCAGATCAGTACGGCAGACACCGCAGGCCAGCACCTTGATCAGCAATTGATGGGTGTCAGGTGTCGGGACTGGACGCTCTTCCAATTGCAACGGCTGACCTGGGGAATGTAAAACCATGGCGCGCATGACCATTCTCCAGAATGAGTAATACTTATTACTGTAGTTCGTGGGGGCAGACCAAATGAGAACCTTGGCGCCCGGACGTCGTCATTACGCGAATGCTCGCGCCGCCGGGGGAACATGGGCTTCCACGCGTCAATCAAACGCTATGTGGACAGGCCGGCATTGGGGTATACCGCCTGGAGGAGGTATTGAATGACTTATTATTCCTCTCAGCAAACGACCTTGCGTGACAGGACCGCTGCCGGCCAAAGCCTGGTGGAGCCGCTGCTCAAATACGCTCGAAGAGCCGATGTGATTGTCCTGGCCTTGCCTCGCGGCGGCGTACCGGTCGCCTATCAAGTCGCCACCGCTCTGGAGGTTCGCCTGGACCTGATGCTGGTCCGCAAGCTCGGCGTGCCGTCCCACCAGGAGTTCGCTATGGGCGCCATTGCCAGCGGCGGTATTCAAATAGTGAATGAGGATGCGCTACGGGCTAACCACATTGATCAACGCACACTCGAGGCCGTGGTCGCACGGGAAGGCCAGGAGTTGCTGCGTCGTGAGCGCGCTTACCGGGCAACCCGTGCGCCCATGAAGTTGCAAGACCAGGTGGTGATTCTGGTCGATGACGGGCTGGCCACAGGGGCTTCGATGATGGCAGCGGTTCATGCTGTGCGTCTGCAAAAACCGGCACGCATCATCGTCGCGGTACCGGTGGCTCCGCTTGAGACCGCAGAGGCGCTGCGCAGTGAAGTGGATGAGCTGGTTTGTCCGCTCACCCCCGAGTGGCTGATGTCGATCGGCAGTTGGTACGCGGACTTTTCCCAGACCTCGGACGACGAGGTGATTGATCTGCTGCAACGCGCCTGGCAACGCGAATCGAAGCCGGCACAGGGAACGCCTTGAGGCACATCCAATGCTAAAGCCACAGCGTCGCAAGCTTGAACTGGCGGACGTCGAGTTAGCCGCTGATTTGCGTTTGCCTGCAGCCGCAGCCGGATTGGTGGTGTTCGTCCATGGCAGCGGCAGCAGTCGTTCGAGCCCCCGTAACCAGCGGGTTGCACAGTCGCTGGCCGAGCGAGGCCTGGGCACGTTGCTGTTCGATCTACTCACGGAGCAGGAACAACATGTGGACTACCTGACCGGGGAGTTGCGCTTTGATATCGGGCTGCTCTCCAGACGGCTGGTAGGTGTGATCGACTGGATTGGGCGCAGAGCTGAATTGCAATCGTTGCGCATCGGGCTGTTCGGCGCGAGCACTGGGGCCGCAGCGGCGTTGTTGGCAGCGGCGCTGCGCCCGGACGTGGTGCACGCGGTGGTCAGCCGAGGAGGGCGGACTGACCTTGCCGGGGCAGCGTTGGCCTTGGTGAAGGCACCCACCTTACAAATCGTCGGCGATCAGGACCCGACGGTGCTCGGCCTGAACCGCCAAAGCGCACAGACCCTGCAGTGTGAACAACGGCTGGAGGTCATAACCGGTGCCACCCACCTTTTTGAAGAGCCGGGGACCCTCGAGGAAGTCGCCAGACTGGCTGGCGACTGGTTTGAGGTGCATCTGTCAGTTATGCGAGCACGGGATTAATGCCAAGGAAATCTAATGTGGGAGCGGCGGTGCGGCGATCCGACTTGCTCGCGATGGCAGCGACGCGGTACATCCGAAAAACCTCGCTGCCTGCATCGCGAGCAAGCCCGCTCCCACACTAGACCTGTGAAGTTCTGCAGATTTTAGGTATCACACACCAAACGGAAAGGTTTCGTCTTCCGGTTCCTGCTCTTGGCTTTTCGGCAGGTGCAGTGCCGTCACCGCTTGCGTCTGTTCAATCCAGACCATGGCGTCGAATTGCTCGGCCAGCACCGCCTGGAAATAGTGGCTGCTGAGCTCGCTTTCAGGTCGATAAATCACACCGATGGCCCGTTCCAGCAGCGGCTCGGACAGGGCCTGGCGCAATGCTTCTCGCTGAGGATCGCGCCAGTCGGTCAAGGACGCGGCGATGCCCGCCTTAAGGAATTGATGCTCCCAACTGTCCGCACGAGATGGCCGGATGTCCTTGATGCGCATGTCGCCATCCCAGTCATCGGCTGCCGCCACCTGGCCACGGTCGGTGCTCATGCCGATCAGCACGACGTCGCGCCCATAGGCGCTGCGGCACAGCTGACCGATATTGAACTGGCCCTTCCAGCCCATTTCCGTGGCGGCGGCATTGCCGATATGGGAGTTGTGCGCCCACACCACCGCCCTGGCTTGAGGGCCTCGATGCTCGAGCAGTGCTTGCAAGGTGTCGAACATATGCGTGTCACGCAGGTTCCAGGAGGAGGTCGAGCCTCGATAAATGGCTCGGTAGTATTGTTCCGCAGCCCGAACCACCTGGGCGTTTTGCGTGGCATTGAAGAACGCTTCGTCGTCCTGAATAAGCCCTGCCAGTTGTTCGGCCAATATGGCATTGAGCTGCTCGACCACCGCGTGCTCGCAAGGCATGACGCCGCCGCGTTCGACAAAATGGCCGTATAGCGCAGGATCATCCTGCCAGGGTGTCAGACAGCTATAGCGCTGTCGCGCTTCGTGCGCAAGCTGAGGGTCGCCCTGGTCGAGGTAGTTCAAGACCTCGCGAATGGAATTGCGCAAACTGTAAACGTCCAGCCCGCGAAACTCGACACGCAGCTCGGGCGCTTTCTGGTGGTTGTGCTGATGAAGCCAGTGGGCGAAAGCTCTGACATCGGTATTGCGCCACATCCAGGTCGGGAATCGGCTGAAAATGTGACGTTTCCAGGCCGAAGGCGCCAGCCCGCGGACATAACGGTCAACGTGGCCCGCATCCGGCCAGTCCGCTTCGACGGCAACAATAGTGAACCCATGCTGCTCAATCAGCCGTTGAGTGATGGCCGCCCGGGTTCGGTAGAAGTCGCTGGTACCATGGCTGGCCTCACCGATCATCACCACACGAGCATCGGCGTAACGGTCGAACATCTCGCCGAAGGCCTCGCCATTCAACGGTGGCAGCGCCTCAGCATACTGGCGTAACAAGGGGGCAATGGAGGCCTGAGCACCGTTGGCTTGTGAGCCGGAAAGTTTCTTCAAGAAGTTCATGCGCGTCACTCCGATGAGAGTGGGTTGCCCGACGTGGAGGGCTCAGGCGTAAGGGGCATCAACGCGGGGAACTCTTCAGGCGTCAGGGTTTCCTTTTCCAGCAGCAGTTTGGCGCCGGCATCCAGATCGGCCCGGCGACTCGCAAGCAATGCCTTGGCGCGACTGTAGGCTTCATCGAGCAGGGCTCTGATGCCGAGGTCGATTTCCCGCGCGGTTTGTTCCGAGTAATCCTTATCCCCCCGATTCAACATGTGGTCGCCCAGATAAGTGGGGGTCTGGCGCTCCAGCACCGACTGCCCGAGCTCCGTGCTCATGCCGAAACGGGTAATCAGTTGCCGGGCGATATCGGTGGCCCGGGTCAAGTCGTCCGCCGCTCCCGTGGAAATCTGCCCATAGACGATGTACTCGGCGGCCCGACCGGCCATCAACACTACGATGCGATCCTTGAGCGTCTGGTAACTGATCAGAAAGTGATCTTCGGTCGGGCGTTGCAGGGTATAGCCCAATGACCCGATGGAGCGGGGAATGATCGAGACCTTGTGCACCGGGTCCATTCCCGGCAAGGTGCCGGCCGCCAGGGCATGACCCATTTCGTGATAGGCGACCACCAGGCGCTCCTCGGGCTGTAGCAGACTGCTCTTGCGTTCAACGCCGGCGATGATGCGCTCTACCGCAGCGGTGAAGTCATCGAGGCTGACCGCCGGGGCACCGCGACGGGTCGCAACGATCGCGGCTTCGTTGACCAGATTCGCCAGGTCTGCGCCAGTGAAACCGGTTGTGATCTGGGCAATGCGCTCGCAGTCGGCGCTGGGGGCCGCGGTGATGTGCTTGATATGCACCTTGAGAATCTCGCACCGACCCTTGCGGTCCGGGCGATCAATGACGATCTGACGATCGAAGCGGCCGGCCCGCAGCAGCGCCGGGTCGAGGACTTCCGGGCGATTGGTGGAGGCCAGCAGCACCACGCCTTCGCGAGGATCGAAGCCGTCCAGCTCCGACAACAGTTGGTTGAGTGTCTGCTCTTTTTCGTCGTTGCCGCCGAGCGCGCCGATACCCCGCATCTTTCCCAGGGCATCCAGTTCGTCAATGAAAATGATGCAGGGGGCCGCCTGGCGAGCCTGCTCGAACAAGTCGCGAACCCTGGCGGCGCCGACGCCGACGAACATCTCGACGAACTCGGAACCGGAGATGGAGAAAAACGGAACCCCGGCTTCACCGGCGATGGCCTTGGCGACCAGGGTTTTACCGGTTCCAGGAGGGCCGACCAGCAACGTCCCCTTGGGGATATGGGCACCCAAGCGGGTGTACCTGGCCTTGTCTTTCAAAAACGAAACGATTTCCACCAGCTCGGCCTTGGCTTCGTCAATGCCGGCCACATCGGCGAAGGTCACCCCCGTTTCGCTTTCGACGAATACTTTGGCCCGTGACTTGCCGACGTTCATCAGGCCGCCAATGCCCTGTTTCCCGGCAAGGCCGCGGAACACAAGACTCCAGACCACCATGATTATCAGAAAGGGCAGGAACCAACCGAGCAGATTGCCCAGCAAGGTGTTTTCGTTGACACCGGAAAAACTGATGTTTGATTGAGCGAGTTCTGTCGCCAGGTTGGAGTCGACCCGCACCGTGGTGAACAGGTTATGACCGTTGATGGGCTCTTGCAGCTTGCCGCTGATTTGGTCCTTGGCGATGCTTAATTCGCTGACCTTGTGCTCCTCCAGCAACTGCAGGAACTGGCTGTAAGGGATCGACTCGACGGCACTGCGTCCGACAAGGAAGAACTGCGCCAGTGTCAACGCAGCGAAGATGATGAGGAAGTATGAAATGTTCCACTGACCGGTCTTCTTCATGGTCTGGGCTCAAGAGTGAATGATGCCTGTGAGCAACGACCCGTTGCAGTGCCACGCAGAGTTGTTCTGCGCTCTACACTTGAGTATTGGTTAAAATTTTAGACCTGCTGTCAGTCGATCAGTTTTATGTATAGGGAACAAAGGAAGGGGCCACAAAAAGCCCCTTGCCAGGCTTTCCCGGCAAGGGGCCTATGGGTACAGGGTTTTAGTCGGCTTTGATTTTCACGACCTTTTCCGGCTTTATGGCCTCGGCTATTTTCGGTAGAGACACCGTCAGCACACCTTTGCTGAAATGCGCGTCGATCTTGTCGACATCGACCCCTTTGGGCAGGTTGAAGACCCGCTCGAATGAGCCATAGCTGCGTTCAGTGAGGTGGTAGCCCTTTCTCTGTTCTTCCCTGTCTGATTTCTTTTCCCCTTTGATGATCAGGCTGCCGTTGGACAGTTTGATCTCAATGTCCTTCTCATCCATACCGGGAAGTTCGGCGGTGATTTCGTAGCTTTTATCCTGCTCGCAAATGTCCACAGCGGGCATGCCACGACCGCTCAGCTCCCGACGCCAGATGGGTTCGACATCGAGGAGACTGCCGCTGAACGGCTCAACATCGAAGAGGCTACGGCTGAACGGCGAAAGCGGCGAGCCTCGACCGAAGTCTTCGAACAGGTGGTCGATCTGTTGGCGCAGCGATTCAAAGGGGCGCCAGAGATCCTTGCTGACGGGTGTCTGGCGGGGCTTCTGTTCCGTACTGACCGGCATTTTTTTAACGGAGCTAGACATGTCATTTCTCCTCTGGATTCGAGGTGGCTGCCAATATCCGTGTGCTCTGTCACCTCGGGTGGATCTATCAGGGAGTCACTGGAGCCTTACAACGCCCGTGAACTCAATGTCTGCCTAATAAGAATAGACCCTGTTTGGCCTGGATCAGTGGCGCTTCGACCAGTGGAATGGAGGATTCCTGGCTCAAATCAGCGGGAAATCAACCCGTGTTCAATCGCGTAGTTGAGCAAGGCGGCGGGCTTGTCGATGTTGAGTTTGCGGCGGATGCTCAAACGGTGGGTTTCTACGGTGCGCACACTGATGTCGAGTTCGCGGGCCATTTCCTTGTTGTTCAGTCCTTGGACCATCTTGCAAAGAACCTGGCTTTCACGTGGGGTCAGCTCGCTATCGGTGTGCCTGTCTGCAGCCAGTTTCTGCGCGATTTCCGCGCTGTAGAAGGTTCCGCCGCTGGCAATCGCCTCGATAGCCGCAATGATTTCACGTGACGGGGCGTTCTTCAGCACGTAGCCGCTGGCACCTGAGCGCACCGATTCACTCACGTACTCGTAGTTGTCGTACATGCTGAGTATCAGGATCTTGATTGATGGGTATTCGCGCCGCAGTAGGCGGGTCAACTCAAGGCCGTTCATGTCTTTAAGGCCAATATCGACCAGTAGCAAATCGGGTTTCGTCCGACTGACCATTTCGATAGCCTGCGCGCCACTTTCGGCCTCACCGACGACTTCCAAAGGCGCCATCACCGCGAGTAAGGCCCGGATACCGTCGCGAACCAGTGAATGGTCGTCGACCAAGGCAATACGGATCGGGAAAGACAGGCTCATCAGGGCATTTCTCTTATTTGTTTTCTGACAATGATCGGCATCAGAGGTCGGTCAGGGACATGGGGAGGAGGACGTTCAGTTCGCTCCTGCCGGGCACTGAGTGGAGATCGAATCGGCCACCAAAGTGCTCGACTCTTTCACGTATGTTGCGCAGTCCTATACCGCCGTGCAGGCGTTCGATTCGGGTGACATTAAAGCCGATGCCATCGTCGACGACGATCAGGCGCAAGGCCTCGGCAGAACCCTGCAGGGTGATCGACACCGTGCTGGCCTGAGCATGGCGCTCAATGTTGGTCAGCCCTTCTTGAGCGATACGGAACAAGGCAACAGCCGCACCGTCGACCAGATGACAGTCGAACAGGTTGCTTTCATAGTTCACCCGCAAACCGCTGCGTTTTTCAAATTCAGTCGCTAATTGTCCAATGGCCGCGGGTAGGCCCAACGTGTCGAGCAACGATGAACGCAGGTCGTGAGAAATGCTGCGGACCTCTCCGATAGCGCCGCCCAAACGCTCCGTCGCTTCTCGCAAAATACTCAAGCCATTATCCCGGCCAGCCTCGAGCATATGGGCGGCCAGCTCGAACTGAAACTTGATCGACACCAACAACTGGCTGATGCCGTCGTGCAGCTCGCGGGACACGCGCGAGCGTTCCTCTTCCTGCAAGCTGACGATTCGCTGATTGAGTCGCTGAAGTTTTTTGTCGGCCAAACGGTGTTCACTGACGTTTAAGGTCATGCCGCTGGCGAACACCAGCAGCACGGCGATCAGCGCTACGGCAGCGATCGCCAGCATGGTGGCATGTATGCCTTGCGCGACTTCATCGCGGGCTTGTTGCGTGGCCTGCTCGATGTCTTCGAGGTAGATACCGGTACCGAGCATCCAGCCCCAACGGTCAAGCATAACGACATACGCCAGTTTATCCGTGACCTCTCCCGTCGACGGTTTTTTCCAGGCGTAACGCTGGAAACCTTCTCCAGATTCCGCGCTTTTGAGTAACGCCTGAATGACGGGCAAACCGTGGGGGTCGGTCATCTCCCAGAGGTATTTTCCAACCAGTTCGGATTGCCGAGCGTGCATCAGGTTGCGACCCTGGCGATCGTAAACAAAGAAGTAGCCATCGATACCAAAGCTGAGTTTCCTCAACTCTTCGAGGACTCGCTGTTGCGCCAGTTCGTCGCCCTGACCATTTGCATACAGCGGCTCGATCAAGCTTTTAGCCATTTCTACGTAGTTTTTCAGTTCCGCGCGTTTGCTGGCCAGAATGCTGTCTTCGATCAACTGCGCCTGCTGTTCACCCAACTGCCGATTCTGAAAAATCACCAGCGCGCAAATGACAGCCACTGCCAGGATCAGCGGCAAAACCCCTAGGGCAACAATCTTGTGTTTGAGCTGCATCTCTACTCCTGTCCAGACCGGGCGACGGTGCGGAAGGGCTGCTGGCGGGTGTCATGGATTGGGCATGATAAGCGAAAAAGACTTCAGCCCTGCAAGCGCAGAGAGCGGACGGACTAACGGGTAGAAATGCTGAAAAGGTGGGTCTCAGTAGTACTACGTAGAAGGGGCTTACGTAGTACTGCGGATTCCGCCAATGGCGACATGCGCGGATATTAGGCGAGCCTCGTATAACGGGGCACTATTATAATAATTACCGCCGCAGGCCATCGGCTGTCGGCAGGAGACACACAATGCCCCGTCTGGTTAAACACCTCGCCTGGTTTGTCGTGGCTGTCATTGGTGCGTTCGCGCTGAGTGTCGTGGCCTTGCGCCGCGGCGAAGCCATCAACGCCCTTTGGATCGTAGTCGCCGCAGTCGCTATCTACCTCGTCGCATACCGCTACTACAGCCTGTTTATTGCCAAGCATGTGATGCAGATCGATCCACTGCGGGCCACCCCGGCAGTGCTCAACAACGACGGTCTGGACTATGTGCCGACCAACAAACATGTGCTTTTCGGTCACCACTTCGCGGCCATCGCTGGCGCGGGGCCGCTGGTCGGCCCGGTGCTGGCGGCGCAGATGGGCTACCTGCCCGGCACGCTCTGGTTGATTGCTGGCGTAGTGTTCGCCGGCGCCGTGCAGGACTTCATGGTCCTGTTCATGTCGACCCGCCGCAACGGCCGTTCCCTGGGTGACATGGTCCGTGAAGAAATGGGCCGTATCCCTGGCACCATCGCGCTATTTGGCTGCTTCCTGATCATGATCATCATCCTCGCGGTGCTGGCGCTGATCGTGGTCAAGGCCTTGGCCGAGAGCCCATGGGGCATCTTTACGGTGATGGCGACTATCCCGATCGCGATGTTCATGGGCATTTACATGCGCTACATCCGCCCGGGCCGCATCGGTGAAATCTCCGTGGTCGGGGTACTCCTGCTGCTGGGTTCGATCTGGTTGGGCGGGCAGATTGCCGCCGATCCGGTCTGGGCCAAGGCCTTCACCTTCACCGGACTCCAGATCACCTGGATGCTGATTGGCTACGGTTTCGTCGCCGCAGTACTGCCGGTGTGGCTGATTCTGGCGCCGCGGGACTACCTGTCGACCTTCCTCAAGATCGGCACCATCATGGCCCTGGCGATCGGCATTCTGATCACCATGCCCGAGCTGAAAATGCCGGCGTTGACCCAGTTCACCGACGGTACCGGTCCGGTGTGGAAGGGCGGGTTGTTCCCGTTCCTGTTCATCACTATTGCCTGCGGGGCGGTGTCCGGTTTCCACGCACTGATTGCCTCCGGGACTACCCCCAAGCTGCTGGCCAGCGAAGGCCATGCCCGTTACATCGGTTACGGCGGCATGTTGATGGAGTCCTTCGTGGCCATCATGGCGATGGTGGCTGCTTCGGTGATCGAACCGGGTGTCTACTTCGCGATGAACAGCCCGGCGGCCCTCGTCGGCGGCGACGTTGCTTCGGTTGCTCAGACGGTCAGCAGCTGGGGCTTTGCGATTACTCCGGAAGCCCTGCAAGCCGTGGCCAAAGACATCGGTGAAACCACCGTTCTGGCCCGCGCTGGCGGTGCGCCGACCCTGGCGGTCGGTATCGCGCAGATCCTGCACCATGTCCTGCCGGGTGAGAACACCATGGCATTCTGGTACCACTTCGCGATCCTGTTCGAGGCGCTGTTCATCCTGACTGCGGTCGATGCCGGTACCCGTGCCGGGCGTTTCATGCTGCAGGACTTGCTCGGTTCCTTCGTTCCGGCGCTAAGGCGTACGGAATCCTGGACCGCCAACCTGATTGCGACCGCCGGTTGCGTGGCGATGTGGGGTTACCTGCTGTATCAAGGGGTGATCGACCCGTTGGGTGGCATCAACACCTTGTGGCCGCTGTTCGGTATCTCCAACCAGATGCTGGCCGGTATTGCGCTGATGCTGGCGACCGTCGTGCTGATCAAAATGAAACGCCAGCGCTACGTCTGGGTCACCATGCTGCCTGCCGTGTGGCTGCTGATCTGCACCACCACCGCCGGCTTCATCAAACTGTTCGACGCCAACCCGGCGATCGGTTTCCTGTCCCTGGCCAGGAAGTACAGTGATGCGCTGGCCAACGGTCAGATCCTGGCCCCGGCCAAGGACATCACCCAGATGCAGCACGTGATCTACAACGCCTACACCAACGCGACCCTGACAGCGCTGTTCCTGTTCGTGGTGTTCAGCATCCTGTTCTATGCGCTCAAGGTCGGTATCGCCGCCTGGGGCACCAAAGAACGCACGGATAAAGAATCACCCTTCCAGGCTCTGCCGGACGCGTAATCGAGGAGTGCAGACATGTTCAATGACCTGAGTCGCCTCGGTAAATACCTCGGTCAGGCCGCACGCCTGATGGTCGGCATGCCCGACTACGACAACTACGTCGAGCATATGCACACCAAACACCCGGACAAGCCGGTCATGACCTACGAGGCGTTCTTTCGCGAACGCCAGGAGGCCCGTTACGGCGGCAAGGGTGGTCCCAAGTGCTGTTGATACACGGCGCTTAGACAGCACACCAATGTAGGAGCCCGGCTTGTGTGGGAGCCGGGCTTGCCCGCGAAGAACGATGACGCGTAATGCCTGAAAAACCGCGGCGTTCGCTTCGCGGGCAAGCCCGCTCCCACACAAGCCGGGCTCCTACAGGGTCAATGCGGTTCCTTGTAGGCGCGAGCTTTAAGCCTTCAACACTTTCCCACTGGCCGCAACGGCCAACAACAGCAGCGCAATCAAGCCAAAGGCAATGCTCAAACTGCTGCCGTGGGCGATAAAGCCAATCACCGCGGGACCGGCGAGGATGCCGGCGTAGCCCAGGGTGGTAATGGCCGGCACGGCGATGCTTTCGGGCATGACTTTTTGTTTGCCGACGGCGGTGTACAGCACCGGCACAATGTTCGAACAGCCCGCGCCCACCAACGCATAACCCACCAGCGCCGCTTCCCAGGCCGGGGCCAGGGTCGCGAGCAGTAGGCCAGCGGCGGCGGTGAGCCCGCCGATAATGATCACCCGTTTGGCACCGAGCCGGTGCACGATGGCATCGCCGGTCAGGCGACCGGCGGTCATGGTCAGGGCGAATGCCGCGTAACCCAGGCCGGCGTAGGCGGCGTCGAGATGGCGCTCAGACGTCAGGAACACCGCGCTCCAGTCGAGCACCGCGCCTTCTGCAAGAAACACGATAAAACACAGGCAGCCAATAAACAGCACCACGCCATGGGGCACGGCGAAGGCCGGGCCAGAGCTTTCGCTGCCATAGGGCAACATGTGCGGCGCGGCCTTGAGCAGCGCGAGCACCAGAAACACAATCACCACCAGCATCGCGCCCAACGGTGACATCCCCAAACCCAGCAGCGCACTGACCCCGGCCGCGCCGACAATCCCGCCGAGGCTGAACAAGCCGTGGAAGCCCGACATCATGGTTTTGCCACTGGCCCGTTCGACAATCACCGCTTGCAGATTCACCGTGGAGTCCACCGAACCGAGTCCGGCGCCGAACATGAACAACGCAGCGATCAACAACGGAATCGAGGACACCGTCGCCAATAACGGAAGTGCCAGACAGATCAGCATCGTCCCGCCGGTCATCACCCGACGGCAACCGAAGCGCGAGGCCAGGATCCCGGCCACTGGCATGGCTATGATCGAACCGACACCCAGACACAGCAGCAACAAACCGAGTGTCCCTTCATCGAGTCGGGCCCGTGCTTTGGCGTAAGGCACCAGCGGCGCCCAGGCGGCGATGCCGAAACCGGCAATAAAGAAGGCGATGCGCGTGGACATTTGCTCCAGACGCCCGGGGACCACGGGTGCTGGGGTACTGATGGCGGTCATGAAAAATCCTTGGCAATGCGGCCGATAACGATGTGCAGCGCAACATCCTTGCACATCAGGCTGCGTCGGGCGAGGCGCCGATAGTCGGTAATGTCAGCCGTCACTTAACCTCTCGGCCAGAAAGTCGACAAACACCCGGATTTTTTGCGAGAGATGGCGGTTGCTCGCGTACAGCGCATAGATGCTGCGTCGGGACATCGAATGTTCCGGCAAGACCCGTTGCAACTGACCGCTTTCCAGCAGCGGCAACGCAATGAACGAGGGCAGGGCGCCGATGCCCAGTCCGGCCAGCAGCATGTCGCCGAGCATCAGGCTATTGTCCACGGCAAAACGCACCGGCAGTTCAAGCCGCGTATGACCGTTCGGGCCTTCGAGTTGCCAACTGCCGGGGTGTTCGGCCAGTCGGTAGGCGAGGCAGGCGTGCTGACGCAGATCTTCGGCGGTGGTCGGTGTGCCGTGGGCGCTTAGATAACCCGGTGAAGCGCAGATAATCTGTTCGACCTCTCCCAGGCTCCGTGCAATCAATGAAGAGTCGGGCAGGCTGGTGCGGATCCGCAATGACACGTCGAAGCCTTCGCTGACCACGTCCAGTACGCGGTCATCCAGGGTTAACTCGACCTTTAACTGTGGATAGCGCTGCATGAATTTCACCAGCACCGGCGAGAGCACCTTGAGGCCGAACGACAACGGTGCATTGACCCGCAGGCGTCCACTCGGCTCGCTGGCTCCGGCCAACGTGGCCCGTTCAAGTGCATCGAGTTCGTCGAGCAGATGACAGCACTCGCTGAAGTAGGCCTGTCCGGCTTCGGACAGGCTCATACGGCGGGTGGTGCGCAGAATCAGCAAGGTGCCCAGACG
Source organism: Pseudomonas sp. H11T01 (assembly GCF_048515765.1). NCBI lineage: Bacteria > Pseudomonadati > Pseudomonadota > Gammaproteobacteria > Pseudomonadales > Pseudomonadaceae > Pseudomonas > Pseudomonas sp. H11T01. The sequence continues at coordinate 112,609 of NZ_JBLYED010000013.1, forward strand.
CTGCTCGAGCTGACGAACCTGCTTGCTCACGGCCGCAGTGGATTGCTCAAGGTCAACGGCCGCTTTGCTGAAACTGGCCCGCTCCACCACCCGGCGGAAGGTGCGCATGGCCATCAGCAGGTCCATATAATTTCTTCCTGGTTGAATATGTATTAAGCAGAAGGGTGATTATCTATAAAAAACGATTCAATACCATGACGACTTCAATCTGCAAGGAGTGATGTCATGGCGGCTTTCCCCGCGATCAAAACCATTTCCCGACGTGCTGTATTGCCGTTGCTGGTCTCGCTGCTCGGTGGCGCGGCGCAGGCTGCAGCGGATGTCGGCGTCAGCCCTTGGGGGCCGAAGGATGAAATCGGTCGTCTGAACCTGATCACCCCCCAGTCCCGCGCCGCGATCATGGCCCGGGTGAGTGGTTCACACGTCTACGATCTGGCGGTCGAGTACTTTGTTGGCATGCCCAGTTGGCAGGCTGCCGGTGATCCGGCGTACCAGATGTGGATGACGCACACCCCCCATGGCAATGTGATCGCCGACCCGATGAAGGTCGGCGAACCGATGAACCAGCACGTCAGCTACAGCGGTTCAGCGGTGTCGATGTATGCGCACATGGGTACCCACATCGATGCTCTTAATCACTTTGGCTTGAACGGCAAAATCTGGAACGGCTTTCGCGCTGACGAGCATTTGGGGGATCGTGGCTGGAACGTCACCGGCGCGGAAAAACTTCCACCGATTGTCGCTCGCGGCGTGTTGATCGACGTCGCAGCGGCCAAGGGGCTGGAGATGTTGCCCGACAGCTACCGGGTCACCCGCGAAGACCTGCGCGAGGCCTTGAAAATCCAGGGTGTGGCGCTGCAAAAAGGTGACGTCGTGCTCATCCGGACCGGGCGCATGCGTGATTATGAAAACGCCCAGGTTTACATGGCCAACCCACCGGGTTTGAGCCTGGACGCCGCAAAATTCCTGATCGAGGACGGCGAAGCAATGGTGGTGGGCGTGGATAACCTGAGTTTCGAGACGTTCCCCTCGGAAGTGGAGGGTAACTATTTGCCATTGCATACCTATCTGCTGGCAATCAAAGGCGCGCCGATCATGGAGCTGGTCAATCTCGAAGGTTTGTCTCGCGACCGGGTTTATGAATTTGCCTTTATCGGTGCTTCACTGAAGTTTCGAGGTGCGGACGCGGCACCGATCCGGCCAGTGGCATTGCCGATCAAATAAGTGGAAAGTTGCAACCGTTCCGCTCACTCATCAATTAAGGAGAATTCGATGCAATCGGATAAACAACACGCGCCAACGCTGCAACTGTCGAACCCGCCAGGGCTTTACGATCCGACCGCCAATGGCTATTCCCATGTGGCCCAAGTGGCGGCTGGCGCACGGCTGGTGTTTATCGCAGGGCAAGGCGGCGAGAACGCGGACAGTCAGTTATCGAGTGATTTCGCCGAGCAGGTCCGGCAGGCGCTGGACAATCTGCAGATCGCTCTGGCAGCGGCCGGTGCCGAGGTGAGTGATGTTGCCAAGCTGACGGTATTGATCGTCGACCACAGCCTGGAGCGTCTGGAAATTTTCGGCGAGGAGCTGCATCGGGTCTGGGGTTCAGCCCCCAAGCCGGCCTGCACCCTGATCCCGGTGCCAAGGCTGGCGCTGGACGGCATGTTGTTCGAGATCGAGGCGATGGCGGCTGTTGCTGTATGACGCAGTTCTACGATGCCCGCGGCAATATCTACGCCGTTGTCTCACCCGAAGGGGTGCGTCAACGAGGAATCGAACTTCCAGAGCTGGCACCTCAAGCCGCTCAAACCCTCGTTGATTGGGCGTTGCCGGCGGTGGAAGCTTTTTGCGCCTGGGCACCGGATACCAGACCGGCAGGCGCCAAGGCCCATCGTTCGGATGGATTGCTCATCGGCCCGTTTCAGGCTGCGCCGCCCTACGACCTGCTGATCGTCAACACCGACGGCAGCCTGGCCGAACGCAGTGGTAATGGTTTGACCATCTTTGCTCAGGCGTTGACAGATCAAGGGTTAATGCCGGCGCAAGGGCCTTGTGTGCTCAAGGTTCATCATGACAAGCGTGATGCCGTGTCGCCGGTGGAAACCTCGGTAGAGCCTGCGCAGGTGGAAGGTGTCCACGGTTTTTGGCTGGACTTGGGCAAACCTGCATTTGGGCCGCAGGCCGTAGGTGCTTTGGGCGTTGAGGTCGCCGAATTGAACGGTCACGGTCTGAGCAAGGTAGCGCCGCTTTCCCGCTTGAACCCGGTGTGGGATCACAGCCAGTTCGTGCGCATCGGCAATCCCCATTGCGTGACGCTGGTGGCAGGAGCGGATGCGCTGCCGAGCAATGAGCAGATGTGCGAGCCTGGTTTGTCTTCAGGTCTGACCCGCATTGCGTTCGCGATGCCAACCGGTGCTGGCGAGCCTTGCCCGGTCGGGGTCAACCTGCAATGGGCGATGCTGGAGTCTGAAGCCCGGATCGTCGCCCGGGTGTTCGAACGCGGCGAAGGTCCGACCGCGTCCTCCGGCACCAGCGCCAGCGCGGTGGCCTGCGCGGCCTGGAGCGTGGGTTGGGTTTCGGCGGGGGAAGTTGCGGTGATCATGCCGGGCGGCACGGCGCCGGTTTTTCTAAAAGAAAAGGACGGCGAATTGAGTAGCGTCAGGTTGTTCGGGACGGCGCGGTTGATTTTATAAATCTGTGGAGACTGACGGATTGCCATCGCGAGCAAGCCCGCTCCCACACTTGATCTGCGTCAGCCCACGATGGTGTGATCAGCGCAGAACCAATGTGGGAGCGGGCTTGCTCGCGATGGCGTCAGTCCGGCGAGCGAGTCTCTAAAGCCGATCAGCTGTAGCCCGAATCCCCAACCCATTCCACCTGCGGCATCTGCCTCTTCATCAACACTTCCCCACCACGAATCGAATACAACGGCAGCCCTTGGCTGCGGATCACTTCGTAATCGCTGTCAGCCGACAGAATCAACAGATTGGCCGGGCGACCCGGTTCCAGTCCATAACGATCGCCCAGGGCCATGGCCTTGGCGCTGTTGTCGGTGACCAGGTCCAGGGCGCTTTGCAGATTGCGGTAGCCGAGCATGTGACAGATATGCAGACCGGCTTCGAGCACCCGCAGGATGTTGCCGTTACCCAGTGGATACCAGGGATCGACGATGGAGTCCTGACCAAAACAGACATTCATACCGGCCTCGAGCAACTCGTTGACCCGGGTCACACCACGGCGTTTCGGGAAGTTGTCGAAGCGTCCTTGCAGGTGAATGCTTTCAGTCGGGCAGGAGACGAAGCTGATCCCGGAATGTCCGAGAAGGCGGAACAATTTGGCGCAGTAGGCGTTGTCGTAGGAGCCCATGGCGGTGGTGTGGCTGGCCGTGACCCGGGCGCCCATGTCGCGGCTGCGGGCTTCTTCGGCGAGCACTTCGAGGAAGCGCGAATGTGGGTCGTCGGTTTCGTCGCAATGCACGTCCACCAGGCAGCCGGTGCGTTCGGCCAGGTCCATCAGGAATTTGATCGAGCTCACCCCTTGATCGCGGGTGTATTCAAAATGCGGAATGCCGCCAATTACATCGGCGCCCAGCAGAATGGCTTCCTCCATCAGCTCCCGGCCGTTGCGGTAGGACTCGATGCCTTCTTGCGGAAACGCGACGATCTGCAGATCGATCAGATGGCGACTTTCCTCGCGCACTTCGAGCATCGCCTTGAGGGCGGTCAGCGTGGGGTCGGTGACATCAATATGGGTTCGCACATGCTGGATGCCATGGGCGGCGAGGGTACGGATGGTTTTCCTGGCGCGGGTCTTGGTGTCCTCCAAAGTAATAGTCGCCTTGCGTTCGCCCCAGCATTCGATGCCTTCGAACAGCGTGCCGCTCATGTTCCAGCGCGGCTCGCCAGCAGTGAGGGTGGCGTCGAGGTGAATGTGCGGTTCGACGAAGGGTGGCACCACCAGATTGCCGCCGGCATCCAGATCTTCAGGACCGAGTGTCGGTGCTTCGGTTTGCCGGGCAATGTTGGCGATCAAGCCGTTTTCCAGGTGCAGTTCATGCAGACCTTCACGGTTGCGCAGGCGGGCGTTGATGATATGCATCGCGACAGTCCTTTTTATTCACTCTTGGGCACACACCGCGCAAGCAGTCAGGCGCGGATAACGATCACGATAGCGGAATCGCAGAACCTGTGGGAGCGGGCTTGCCCGCGTAGAACGAAGACACGCAATGTCTGATACACCGCGGGGTTCGCTTCGCGGGCAAGCCCGCTCCCACTAGGCCCTTCCGACCATACCCTTTCACCCCAACGACTTGCTCATATAGACCCGCCGCAAGCCGTTCTCTTCGACCATAAAAAAACCACCGGGCCGGTGGTTTTTTTGAATCGCCGGCTTATTCGCCGTGATAGATGCAGCCGCTGGTGCAGGTTTCGTGGATGCGGATTGCACTGAGCTCCGGCAGCAGGGGCTTCAACTCGTTCCAGATCCATTTGGCCAGGACTTCGCTGGTCGGATTTTCCAGACCAGGAATATCGTTCAAATAATTGTGATCGAGGCGTTCGTAGAGCGGCTTGAAGATCGCCTTGATTTCCGAGAAGTCGCGAATCCAGCCGGTGTGCGGATCGAGGTCGCCGCTCAGGTGAATCGCCACCTTGAACGAGTGGCCATGCAGGCGTCCGCACTTGTGGCCTTCTGGAACGTGAGGCAGGCGGTGGGCGGACTCGAAGGTAAACTCTTTGAAGATTTCCACAGTGGTTTGAGCTCTGTCAGGTGGCTATCGCCAGCGGCGATGAAGTCAGGTGGCGAGTTTAACAGCTTGGGTTTGTCGTTGCGGGAAAACACTGACTAAAGGGTCAGCAAGTTCTGCCCCAGTCGACCGTTCGCTGCCAACTCAAGGAACTCGTCACCGAGCCGGCGACTTTCATCCATGGCCGTGCGCCAGTATTTTTGCCGGCTCTGGTCATCGCCCATGAAACGCTTGAAGTCGTTACGATCTGGCAGTTTGCCGTAGGGCAGGCGGGACAGGTAATCCCTGGAGGGCGCCAGCAGCAAGACGTCCTGCAACCGCTGCAGGTTGCCGCGTCGCCACGGCAGGCTCTTGTCGAACCAACCGGGAATCACCCGGTCGGTGAAGTGTGGGTAGAGCACAATGTCGTCGCCGCTGTAGGGCAAGTCGAGGTGGTAATCCAGTAGGCCGCCGTCGCGATAGGTGCCGACACCCGCGCCGGGCAAGTCGCGCACGCCTTCCATGATCATCGGGATCGAGCCTGAGGCCAGCAAGGCCTGGCGCAGGTTGGCGGCGTCCAGCGTCACAAAGCGTGAAGGAAAGTCGTTGAGGGCGTGGAGCGGTGGTGCCAGGCGTGGGTCATGCAGAATCAGTCGTTCGAAATGCCGGGACAGCCGTGAGCGCCCGCGCAGGTTATCGGCGATCACCGACGACAAGCCCAACCCCAGGCGACCACGGTGATCGTCGGCCAGCAGACCGTGACTTTTCACCACCATGATGTTCAGTCGATAGTCCGGATTGTTGAGGATCGAAGCGTCGCGACCGTCAAGCAGGTCGTGCAGCATACGTTGCGAACTATGGCTGACTTGCGCCATGGTCACGCCTTTGGCGAAGCTTTGCTCGTTGTAGAGCTGGCCCAGACGCCTGATCCCCTGCACGGCATCCGGCAAGCAGGCGCTGGCAAAGCGCCAGGAACCAACCGACGCACCAATCAATGAGCGTTCCCGCGGGGCCGCCGGTAGCCACTCACCAAACAACGCCAGATCCAGTCCCTGAATGCCCAAGGCTTTCGGCCCACCGGCCGCGCCCGGCAGCGTACCGACATCGACGGCGCTCAAACCGTTTTCACGGATCCGCGTAAAAACGCGTTTTCCGGCTTTGAGGGTCAGGGCGGGGAATTTGATGTGGATAGCGGTCATACCGGCCTCAATACGTGCGAGCGGGGGATTGTAGAAGAGTCGGTAACGGTTTCCATGATGGCAATTCAGTTTCAGTTAAGTTGATGTGGCTATCGTGGGGCCTGTAGGTTTACATCTACTCAGGTGGAACTGCTTAGGGTGTTGAGTGGGACCTCGAATTGGACGCTGTCAGCGGGCAGTTTCTCAAGGATCATCAGGAAACGTAATGAAGGTAAATCTGCGCGCCTGCAGCCGGACTGCTCTGGCGCTTCTGGCTTTTTGCTCGATGGTCGTGGCCCGTGACCTGGATCAGGACAAAGCCCTGCACCTGCGTCAGCAGGGGGTGATCGCGCCGCTCGAGCAACTGCTGGGGGCGGTCATGCAACGCTACCCGGGTGCCAAGCTGTTGGACGCTGACCTCGAGGAACGTAAAGACCAACGCGTGCGCTATATCTACGACATAGAACTGCTGACCGTCGAGGGCGTGGTGCGTGACATCGAACTCGACGCCAACACTGGCGAGCTATTGAAAGACAAGGAAGACGACTGATGCGCCTGCTTCTGGTGGAAGACCACGTCCCGCTGGCTGACGAGTTGATGGCCGGGCTCAATCGCCAGGGCTACGCCGTCGATTGGCTGGCCGACGGCCGTGACGCGGTGTATCAGGGCAGCAGCGAGCCCTATGACTTGATCATTCTCGACCTTGGCTTGCCGGGGTTGTCGGGGCTTGAGGTATTGACCCAGTGGCGCGCCAGTGGTCTGGCCACGCCCGTATTGATCCTCACCGCCCGTGGTTCCTGGGCCGAGCGCATCGAAGGGCTCAAGGCCGGCGCCGACGACTACCTGACCAAGCCGTTCCATCCCGAGGAATTGCACTTGCGGGTTCAGGCGCTGCTGCGACGTTCCCACGGCCAGGCCAATCAGCCGACCCTCAAAGCCGCCGGCCTGCACCTGGATGAGGGGCGCCAATGCGTGACCCGCGATGGCGCCGATATACAGCTGACGGCCGCAGAGTTTCGGCTGTTGCGTTATTTCATGCTGCACCCTGAGCAAATCCTTTCCAAAGGCCATCTCGCCGAACACTTGTACGACGGTGAAACCGAGCGCGACTCCAATGTGCTGGAAGTCCACGTCAATCATCTGCGGCGCAAGCTCGGCCGCAGCGTGATCGAAACCCGTCGCGGTCAGGGCTATCTGTTCGGTGGGCAAACGCGGTGAGGTCGATTCAGCGCCGTTTGAGTCTGGGACTGATCAGCGTCATGGTGGTCGTCTGCCTGGTGCTGTTGCAGACCGGTCTCTGGCTGTTCGAAATGGGGTTGCAGCGCTATCTGGAAGCCGGTCTGCGCAACGACAGTGAAAACTTGTTGATGGCATTGGTGCGCGGCCCACAGGGGCTGCAACTGGATGAGCGACGTTTGTCACCGGTCTATCAGCGGCCGTTTTCCGGGCATTACTTTCACATCGATTTTGCCGACGTCCATTGGCGCTCGCGCTCCTTATGGGATCAAGAACTGCCAATACTGGAACAGGCGGGCCTGCAAAGTAATCTGCAATTGGGACCGGAAGGGCAGCAGTTGCTGGTCTTGCGCAGTGACTATCGACGGCTGGGCCAATCGATTTCCATCAGCGTGGCGCAGGATTACACACCGGTACGGGAAAGCTTTCAGCGCATGCAGCAGATTGGCCTTGGCCTCGGTCTGGCGGGTTTGCTGCTGATTTTGATTTTGCAGCGTGTCACGGTACGCCGAGCCTTGCGTCCGCTGGAAAGGGCCCGGGAACAGATCGCTCAACTGCAGCAGGGCAAGCGTTCACAACTGGATGCCCAAGTGCCGGTTGAGCTGGAGCCGCTGGTGGCGCAGATCAACCACTTGCTCGCGCATACCGAAGACAGCCTCAAGCGTTCACGCAATGCCTTGGGTAATCTGGGGCATGCCCTGAAAACTCCGCTGGCGGTGTTGTTGAGCCTGGCATCGAGCGAAAAGCTGGACGCCCACCCGGAGTTGCGCAAGATCTTGCAGGCGCAACTCGAACAGGTGCAGCAGCGACTCAATCGTGAACTCAATCGTGCTCGTCTGGCCGGGGATGCCTTGCCCGGTGCGCAGTTCGATTGCGATGCCGAACTGCCCGGTTTGCTGGCCACATTGAACATGATCCACGGCGAACACCTTGAACTCAGCCCTATTGTGCGTCCCGGCTTGCACCTGCCATGGGATCGGGAAGACTTGATCGAATTGCTCGGCAACCTGCTGGACAACGCCTGCAAATGGGCGGATGCCGAGGTGAAGTTGAGCATCGTCGAGACGGCTGAGGGTTTTCGTTTGCTGGTGGAGGATGACGGACCAGGGATTCCCGAAGAAAACCGCGATCAGGTGTTCAGCCGCGGTGCGCGGCTGGATGAGCAGACCGACGGCCATGGCCTGGGTCTGGGCATCGTGCGCGATATCGTCGAGGCGTGGGGCGGCGGGATGCAATTGCTGAGTAGTGAGCTGGGTGGGTTGAAGGTGGTGATTGAGTTGCCTGGGCGGCAGGTCTGAGAACCACCCCTCACCCCAGCCCTCTCCCCAAAGGGGAGAGGGGGAAAGGGAGCCGATCTTCATGGTTTCAGAGCCTGAGTTCGACTCGCAATCGCAGGTCACAGCACCTCGAAAAAATTTCGCGGTCAGTCCCCTCGCCCCTCTGGGGAGAGGGTTAGGGTGAGGGGTGGATTTCATCGACACTGGAGATTATGGATCTGTGCCCTCCAAGGCGGAGTGACTGACACACCGCCAACCCCCAATCAAACCCTGAACTGATCCATCAAACTCTGCTGCTGGTTAGCCAGGCTGTTCAGCGACTGGCTGACCCGTGCCGATTCATTGGCTTGCCCCGACAGCGATTCAGTCACGTCACGAATGGTCGCCACGTTGCTGTTGATCTCTTCGGCCACGGCGCTTTGCTCTTCGGCGGCGCTGGCAATCTGCAGGTTCATGTCGGTGATCACCGTCACCGCATCACCAATCTGACGCAGCGCGGTCACGGCCTGGCTGACCTGCTCGACGCTGCCTTGCGCTTGACGATGGCTGTTGCTCATTGAACCGACCACGTCCTGAGTACCGCTTTGCAGCTGTTCGATCACCTGGCGGGTTTCCTCCACGGACTCCTGAGTGCGCCGGGCCAGGTTGCGTACTTCGTCGGCGACCACCGCGAAACCACGTCCGGCTTCGCCTGCGCGAGCTGCTTCGATGGCGGCATTGAGTGCCAGCAGGTTGGTCTGCTCGGCGATGGCGCGAATCACCTCCAGCACCGAACCGATTTTCTCGCTGTTGGCGGCCAGGCCTTCGACCTGGGTCATCGCCGTGCTCATGTCGGCGGCGAGGTTGCCGATGCTGGCGGTCGTGCGGTCGATCACCGTCAAACCCTGGCGAGTGGCCTGATCGGCGTCGCGAGCAGCCTGCGCCGCTTGGGCCGCGCTACGGGCGACATCCTGCGCGGTGGCGCTCATTTCGTGGGAGGCGGTGGCCACCTGATCGACCTGACGGTACTGCTGCTCCATGCCGGCGCTGGTCTGGGTCGCGATGGCGGCGGATTGGTCGGCGGTGCTGCGGGCGTCCTGCACCGAGCGTTTCACTTCGGCGATGATCGGTTGCAGCTTATCGAGGAAACGGTTGAACCAGCCGGCCAGCTGACCGAGCTCGTCCTGTTTGTCGTAGGCCAGACGTCGGGTCAGATCACCTTCACCGCTGGCAATGTCTTCGAGCATGTGCGCCACGCCAAGGATTGGCTTGGTCACGCTACGCGCCATCAGCCAGACCAACAGCAGGCCAATGACCGCAGCCAGCAGGCCCAGGCTCAATTCGATCAGGGTGCCGGTGGTGCTGCGTTGGTCGAGCTCTTTTTTCAGGGTTTCAGCCGGGCCGACCAAGACCTTTTCCGGGACGTCGAGCAACACGCCCCACGGCTTGCCGCCGGGAATCGGCAGGAACGGCGAAAGCACTTTGAGTTCTTGATTGCTGCGCAGGCTTTGGGTCTGGCTGGTGCTGGACAGCATGCGAATCAGCTCGGCACCGCTGGCCTTGTCGACCACGTCCAGACGCTGGCTCAGCTTGCTGGCGTCTGCGCTGTAACCGGCCAGCAGGCCGACCGGGCTGATGATGCTGACGTTGGTCTGACCGTCATAGAGCTTCTTGCTTGCTTGCTGGCTGACCGCTTGCAGGCTGTTGAGGTTGATGTCGACCGACAGCGAGGCGATGACTTTACCGTTGACCATCAGCGGGAAGACGATGCTGGTCATCAGCACATTCTGGCCGTCGATCACATAGAAGTAGGGTTCGATCACGCAGGGCTTGAGCGTGGCGCGCGGGCAAGTGAACCAGGCATTCGCCGGTTCGCCGCTAGGGCCGGTGCTGGTGTCGGCCATGTCGCTTTCCGGTAACGACATCACGGTCAGCTTGCCCGGTGTCGGCTGCGACCAGTACAGGGCAAAACGGCCCTTGTCGTTGCTGCCGATCTCGTTCTGGCCGACAAACAACTCATCCTTGCCGTCCAGCGCATTGGCTTCGAATACCAGCGACAGACCCAGCAGTTCCGGGTTGGCTTGCAGTGCCGACTTGACCTGACGGGTCAGGTCTTCGCGCAGGTCGAAGGCATCCAGGAAACGCTTCTCGGCTTGTTCACGCAGGAACAGCACCTGGCGGGAGAAGCCGTGACCGTATTGATAGGCATCCATGAATTGTTGGCGAATAGCCAGCGCCTGGACTTCACCCTGGGCCTCGATCCGCGCCTGAGCGGCTTCGTTGAGCATCTCCATGCTCGATGCTTTGACCAGTTCGGAGTTGTGCTCCATGCGGTAGAGCGAAAGACCCACCAGCAGCGTGACAATGCCGAGCAGGCAAAGTCCGGCCAGAAGGGTGATTTTCCATTGAATGGAAAGCTGTCGAAGCGACATGGAGATGTCCTTGGTCGGATAAAGCGAGGGAGACTTTGAGCTGTAACGGCTGCACTTTTTGTTTCTTTATCCCCCTCATTTAAAGAAGGGGTGCTGAAACGTTTTAGATCAGTAAAAAGATTTAACTTTTTATTGCACTTAATAAATGCAAGCGATGAGTCGTCGTTAAAGGACAGCCATGCGACCTTCGGTCTGTGTTTACGGGACGACTCCTCAACTTTTGATCCGGCGTGCCGTTAAAGGCTCTAACCACGCCAAAAAAATCAAGAGTGAACGCCATGCGCCTAAGCCTGAAGGCCAAAGTTTTATCCCTCGCGATACTCCCGGTTTTACTGTTTGCGCTGGTGATCAGTCTGACCACGGTGTTCGTTCTGCAAGAACAGGCCGGCAAAGAAGTCGAAGAAACCCGTCAGCGCCTGCTGACCGATGCCAAGGCGACCCTGCAAAGTTACGTGGCGGTGGCGATGACGGCGATCAAGCCGCTGTACGACGCGGCGGCACCGGGTGATGACGCGGCCCGGGCGAATGTGGTCAAGCTGCTGTCGAGCATCAGCTACGGTAAAGATGGCTACTTCTTTGGTTACGACTCGCAAACCGTGCGTCTGTTCAAGAGTAACAGCCCGGAAGGCGTGGGTCAGAGCTTCAAGGACAACCGAGATCCGAATGGCGTGTACGTCAACCGTGACTTGGTGAATGTCGCCAAGGACGGTACTCATTACCTGCAATACAGCTCGCCGCTGCCGGGCAATTCGAAAGTCCTGGTGCCCAAGCTCGGTTACACCGAATACCTGCCCAAGTGGGACATGGTCATCGGCACTTCGGTCAATCTGGACGGGATCGAAGCACAAGTCGCGGTGGTCGAGGCCAAAGTTCATGAGCGCATGCAAGGTGTGGTACTGAGCATCATCGGCATCGCCGTGGTGGTGCTGTTGGTGATTGCGGTGGTTGGTTTGTTCGTCGCCAATACCATTTTGCGTCCCCTGCACCTAATGAAAGCCAATCTGGACGATATCGCGGCAGGCGAGGGCGACCTGACGCGTCGTCTGGCGATTACCAGCCAGGATGAGCTGGGCGAACTGGCCGGCTCGTTCAATCGCTTCGTCGACAAGATCCACGGTCTGGTACGGCAAATCACCGAAATGACCTCGCAGTTGACCGGGCTGGTGACGCAAGTGACCGATCAGGCTCATCGTTCCGAGCAAGCTATGGAACGCCAGCGCCACGAGACGGATCAGGTGGCGACGGCGATCAACGAGATGTCCTCGGCGGCCCAGGAAGTCGCGAGAAGCGCCCAGGGCGCAGCGGTTGCTGCGCAGCAGACCGACGAAGAAGGCCAGGCTGCCAAGCGCGTGGTGGATGGCAGCATCAAACAGATTCACGCGTTGGTCAGCGATATCCGCAACAGCGGTACGTCCCTTGATAGCCTGCAAAAAGACGTACTGTCGATTGTCAGTGTGTTGAGCGTCATTCGTTCGATTGCCGACCAAACCAACCTGCTGGCACTTAACGCCGCCATCGAAGCGGCCCGTGCCGGTGAGGCGGGGCGTGGCTTTGCGGTGGTGGCCGATGAGGTGCGGGCGCTGGCCAGCCGCACCCAGCAAAGCACCCAGGAAATCCAGGGCATGATTGACCGCTTGCAGAAGGGCACGCAATCGGCGGTCGAAGCCATGCGCCGTTCCAGCGATGCGGGTGACGGTACGTCGGCCCAGGCCAACGAAGCCGGTGCTTCGCTGGACACCATGGCCCAGTTGATCGGCACCATCAACTCGATGAACGCGCAGATCGCCAGCGCCGCCGAAGAGCAAACGGCAGTCGCCGAGGAGATCAACCGCAGCGTGCATCAGATTGCTGTGGCGGTAGACAGCGTTGCCGACGAAACACAACTCGGCGCGCAGACCTCCCGCAGCCTGGCTGATCTTGGTCAGCGACTGGGCAAGTTGGTGGGGCAGTTCCGTATCTGATCCAGAAGATTGGCTGCCTGACAGGCCTCATCGCGAGCAAGCCCGCTCCCACATTAGATCCCCGCTGTTCTCACCATTGTGAACTGACGCAGATCCAGTGTGGGAGCGGGCTTGCTCGCGATGAGGCCCGAACAGTCGACATCAATCTCTGCTTAGCACCCCCACATCCCGCATCAACAACCCAAAGCGCAAATCCACCTGATCCGGAATCGGCACATACACCGTGTGTCCGTCTCCCGGCGCGACTTCGATGGCTTCACCTTTGGCGTTATGCAGCTGATTCAGGTCGAAGTGAAAGTTGCCCTTGGGTGTCATCAATTCCAGATGGTCACCGAGCAGGAAGCGGTTTTTCACGCGAACTTCAGCGAGTCGATCACGCCGCTCGCCGGTCAACTCGCCGACGAACTGCTGGCGCTCCGACACCGAGCTGCCGTTCTGGTAATTCTGATACTCATCATGCACATGCCGGCGCAGGAAACCCTCGGTGTAACCCCGTTGGGCGAGGGATTCGAGATCGGTCATCAGGCTACGGTCGAATGCCCGGCCGGCCACGGCGTCATCGATCGCCTTGCGATAGACCTGGGTGGTCCGTGCGCAGTAGAAATGGGATTTGGTCCGGCCTTCGATTTTCAGCGAGTGCACGCCCATTTGGGTCAGGCGTTCGACGTGCTGTACGGCGCGCAGGTCCTTGGAGTTCATGATGTAAGTGCCGTGTTCGTCCTCGAACGCGGGCATCAACTCCTCGGGGCGATTGGCTTCTTGCAGCAAAAATACCTGGTCGGTCGGTGCACCCAGGCCCAGCGCGGGTTCAGGCTGAAACTCTTGAACGATATCGCCGAGCTGGTTTTGCGTGGCGGGTTGCGCGGTGTATTTCCAGCGGCAGGCATTGGTGCAACTGCCCTGATTGGCATCGCGCTTGTTCATGTAACCCGACAACAGGCAGCGACCGGAGTAGGCCATGCACAGCGCGCCATGGACGAAGACTTCCAGTTCCATGCCTGGAACCTGCTGGCGAATCTCGGCGATTTCTTCGAGGGACAGTTCGCGGGAAAGGATGATCCGGCTCAAGCCTTGTTGCTGCCAAAACTCGGCGCTGGCCCAGTTCACCGTGTTGGCCTGAACTGAAAGGTGAATCGGCATCTGCGGGAAATGCCGGCGCACCAGCATGATCAACCCGGGATCGGACATGATCAGCGCATCCGGCGCCATGGCGATCACTGGCTCCAGATCGTTGAGAAAGGTGCGCAGCTTGGCGTTATGAGGGGCGATATTCACCACCACATAGAAACGCTTGCCCTGGGACTGGGCTTCACGAATGCCGAGGGCCAGGTTGGCGTGGTCGAATTCGTTGTTGCGTACCCGCAAGCTGTAGCGCGGCTGCCCGGCGTATACGGCATCGGCACCATAGGCGAAGGCGTACCGCATGTTTTTCAGGGTGCCGGCAGGGGCAAGAAGTTCGGGAGTGGCGAGTGGCATGGTCGTGTCGATCACAAAAGGCCAGGAGGGTAATCGAGTCGTGTCCGGACTTTATTGATCTGGATCTATGCTCCATGAACAAAGAGGGCACTCGGCTGCGCCTTGGCTGACTAAACATCAGGACGCTGTCAATCCTGCGCCTTGCTGACATGGACCGGACATGAACGAAACAATGCTACAAAACAGATCACTGCTGGTGTTGCTGTTCCTGGTGACCCTCGCCTTCATCTGGATTCTGCTGCCGTTGTACGGCGCGGTGTTCTGGGCGGTGATCCTCGGTATCGTCTTCGCGCCCTTGCAGCGACGGCTGCAACTGAGGTTTGGTTGGCAACGCAACCTGACTGCCTTGCTCACCCTGAGTATCTGCCTGGTGATCGCGATTCTGCCGGTGATCATCACCAGCGTTTTGCTGGTTCAGGAAGGCGCGTCCTTGTACAAGGACATTGAAAGCGGTCAGTTGGACATTGCCGGTTATGTGACGCAGCTTAAACACAGCTTGCCGCCGTACTTCCAGCACTTACTGGACCGTTTTGGTATGGGTGAACTGAGCGGTTTGCGGGAGAAAATCATCAAGAGCGCCATGCAGGGCAATCAGTTTTTCGCCACCCAGGCATACAGTTTCGGTCAGGGCACCTTCGAGTTCGTGGTGAGCTTTTTCATCATGCTCTATCTGCTGTTCTTCTTTCTGCGCGACGGTGCCGAGTTGGCGCGCAAGGTCCGCGCCGCCGTACCGCTGGCCGAGCACCAGAAACGTCGCTTGCAACTGAAATTCAATCAGGTGGTGCGCGCCACAGTGAAGGGCAATCTGCTGATGGCGATCACTCAGGGCGCATTGGGCGGTTTGATTTTCTGGTTTCTCGACATTCCCAGTGCGTTGCTCTGGGCGGTGCTAATGGCATTTCTGTCGTTGTTGCCGGCGGTGGGAGCGGCGATCGTCTGGGCGCCGGCAGCGGCACTTTTCCTGCTCAGCGGGGCAATCTGGCAGGGCGTCGTGCTGGCGTTGTTCGGGGTATTTGTGATTGGTCTGGTGGACAACGTGCTGCGCCCGATCCTCGTGGGCAAGGACACGAAAATGCCGGATTATCTGATTCTGATCTCCACCCTGGGTGGCTTGGGGATCTTTGGCCTGAATGGCTTTGTCATCGGGCCATTGATCGCGGCACTGTTCATGTCGAGCTGGGCCTTGTTCATCGAGACCAAGCCGCGGGTGCAGTTGCCTTAGGCGCTCAAACTATGAGAACTCATGCTTTGCGACAGGGCCTGAGCGGCGGGGAGTGAAGTGAGCGGGCCGCTGATCGGCACACCGTCCTGCACCAGATACCAACAGGCCAGCAATCCCAGCTCTCTGAGCGATGCGGGAACGGCGCTGCCGATAACGGACATAATCTGAACCTTGGGCATAAGTACCTCCATCAATCTATGGAGCTACCTTACGGACCTGCGGGCTCAACGAAAAATCATCGCGCTCGATAGTGGACATCGACGCAGGCGAAACCAGTCTCGATAACAGCTGTCAGTCGACAACCTGATCGAGCATGTTCACCACTTCCTGATCATTCAGCAGACCTTTTCGCACCAGGTTTTCGGCCAGCAACGAGAGAAATTTGGCGCTGCGATGGCCTTCCAGGTGCTTGAGTTCGGTCAGCGCGCTGTAGACCTTGCTCGAGGTGCAGAGGCCGGCAGTGCGGTGGGGATTCTGAGTGGGCATTATGGGGCGTCCTTGTTTTTATGATTTTGTTTATACGGACACGTCAGATTTTGCTGACCAGTCATGACATAAATATGACGGCCGCCGCACCGATGCGACAGACGGGCCAATCATGTCAAATCTACCCACAGCCATTGTCTCAGCAGCGACCTTTGCAGGATTTATTCAGACGTTGTCCAGGCCCTGCTACGCATCAGGCCCCGTTTTTAAGGCGGGGCCTGATTCATTTATAACGTGATGGTTACCAGCGTGGCGGACCGTAATAACCGCGTGGTGGGCCGTAATAGCCACGTGGCGGGCCGTAGTAAACCGGTGCAGGCTGCACATAAACCGGCTGCGCCTGGTAATAGACCGGCGGCGGAGCCTGGACATAAACTGGTTGAGGTTGCACGTACACCGGTTGTTCAACGTAAACCGGGCGATCGTGACTGGTGATTACCGAGCCCACTACCGCAGCGCCGACAACAGCGCCAAACAGGGCCGGACCACCCCAACCCCAACCACCACCACCGTGTTCGTGGGCGGACGCCTGGCCGGTGACAGCGAGTGCCCCGATGAGCAAGGCTATTGCGGGGATTTTACGGATCATGGCTATTCCTCGGTTTCCTGCCCCAGCGCTTGTGGTCTGCAATAGACCCAAGGATTGTCGCGGGGATACTTCTAAGACAGCTTTTTTTTAAAAATCTGCGAAGCCGTTGAGTAAAGATTGTGTAAGGTCTGTACCGGTTTCTTTACCTTGATTTGATACAGAATCAGGTACTTTAACCTCACTGGACTATGATCGAACAGAAACGGTGGGCTGGCTAATCCCGTCCATCTGAAAGTTCTATTTGAAGGAGATAAACATGCTGATGAACCCGAACAAAGATACCCAACTGTGTATGTCATTGTCTGGGCGTCCCGGGAATTTCGGCCTGCGTTTTCATAATCACCTATATGAGCAACTGGACCTTAACTTCTATTACAAAGCTTTCAGCAGCAACGATCTCTCAGGTGCGGTCGGCGGAATTCGAGCGCTGGGCATTCGTGGCTGCGGGGTTTCCATGCCATTCAAGGAAGCCTGCATCCCATTGGTCGATGAACTGGATGATTCGGCCAAGGCAATCCAGTCCATTAACACCATCGTCAACACTGATGGCCATCTAAAAGCCTACAACACCGACTACATTGCCATCGCGCAATTGCTGAAGAAGCACGAAGTGCCACAGGGCTCGACCTTCGCATTGCGCGGCAGCGGTGGAATGGCCAAGGCAGTGGCCAGCGCCTTGCGCGATGGTGGTTACAAAAACGGTTTGATCGTGGCCCGTAACGAAGTGGCCGGCCGCGCCCTGGCGAGTTCCCTGGGCTACGAATGGCTGGCTGATCTGGGTGACCAACGGCCACAGATGCTGATCAATGTCACGCCGATTGGGATGACTGGCGGACCGGAAGTCGATCAGTTGGCATTCGAGGAGCAAGCTGTCGATGCCGCTGAAACAGTCTTTGATGTGGTGGCGATCCCGTCGGAAACACCGCTGATCCTGCGTGGCCGCGCCAAAGGCAAGCGCGTGATCACCGGGCTGGAGGTCATCGCTATTCAAGCGCTCGAGCAATTCGTGCTGTACACCGGCGTGCGCCCGACCGAGGAGCAGTTCCAGAAAGCAGTAGCCTTCGCGCGGGGCTGAGTCGACGAAGAACCTTGTGGCGAGGGAGCTTGCTCCCGCTGGGGCGCGAAGCGCCCCCAAAATCGGCGACAGCGTTTTTTCAAGTAAAACGCGTCTGCAGGTTTACGGCTGCTTCGCCCGAGCGCGGACCGACCGGCGGGAGCAAGCTCCCTCGCCACTTTACTCCAACCGTGCCAAACGCTCTTCCAGCGCCGCGATCCGCGCTTCCAGTTCTTCGATACGCTCCACCGACACACTGCTACCGGCGCCACGTTCCACCGGGTTCTGCCGTGTAGCCAGAATAGCTTCGATATCGGCCGGGTCGCCCAGTGCATGCATGTAACGGTCTTCCCGCTGTCCGGACTGACGCGGCAGCAGTAACGCCAAACCGCGGGCAATCAGTCGCTCAAGCTGGTGCACGACTTGTTCTGTGTCTTCGAAATCATGCATGCGACTGCTGCGGGTCAGTAGTTCATTGACGGTCTGCGGACCGCGCAGGAACAACAGGCCGGCCAGAATCACCTGGGCTGGAACAAGCTCCAGCGCCTTGTCCACCCGATGCTCCCAGCGGTCGGCGCGGCTGCCCATGACCAAGCGCGTAAAGCCTCGGCCTTCAAGGGCGCGCAGACTCTGGCCGACCTGGCCCGGGTTGAGATTCATCACCGGTTCGCGGCTGGTTTTTTGATTGCAGGCGATGACCAGTGCATTGAGGGTCAGCGGATAGGTTTCCGGGCTGGTGGCCTGTTTCTCGATCAAAGAGCCGAGAATGCGGATTTCCGTGCTACTCAGCCGTGGTTCATCGATGGAGGTATCGTGCTCGGTGGTCATCGCGCTTTCCCTATGCTGTCGAAGGCGACTAGCCTAATCCTTGCAGAATAAAAGACAAGCCGCCAGAGCGCCCAAGCATGTCTATAATCGCGCCACGTTTACCTCCCGCCACAACCTGCGAGATTGTCATGACTATTTCCCTGTATGCCGCATCCATCCCGGTTTTCAAGCAAATGCTCAACGCCCTGAGCGACGTCCTGAACAAGGCCGAAGCCCACGCCACGGCCAAAAACATCGAGCCAAACGCCTTCCTGCAAGCGCGCCTGTACCCGGACATGTTCCCGCTGGTGCGCCAAGTGCAAATCGCAGTGGATTTCGCCAAAGGCGTTTCCGCGCGTCTGGCCGAGGTTGAGCTGCCGAAATACGACGACACCGAAACCACCTTCGCTGAGCTGCAAGCGCTGATCAGCAAAGTCCTGAGCTTCATCGACGGCATCAAGCCTGAGCAAATCGACGGCAAGGAAGGGATCGAGATCATCACCCGTCAGGGCACGCCGAAAGAGAAGCGCTTCAGTGGCCAGGCTTACCTGCTGACCTACGGCCTGCCGCAGTTCTTCTTCCACGTCACCACCACTTACGCGATCTTGCGTCACAACGGTGTGGAAGTCGGCAAGCGCGATTACATGGGCGCGTTCTAAACCGCAGAGACAAAAAGCCCGGAAAGCTGAACCTTTCCGGGCTTTTTTTGCACACGCTTTTTTGCGCGATGGAAGTTCGCGTCACCCCTGCCAGACACACTCTGTTAAGATCCGCCATCCTCTTTTTTCATCTCCAGTGAGCCCTTGGGCTATCGCTGGCGTCGTCGTTTCCGGAGTTATGCATGTTGTTGCCCATCCTTCTGTTGTCAGCCGCCGGTTTTACTGTGCTGACCACGGAATTCATCATTGTCGGCCTGTTGCCCTCTATCGCCCGTGACCTGGACGTCAGTGTCTCCCAGGCCGGATTGCTGGTGACCTTGTTCGCGTTCACCGTGGCCGCGTTCGGGCCATTTCTGACCGCTTACTTTGCCCGCTTCGAGCGCAAACGACTGTTCATCACGGTGCTGGTGATGTTCGGTCTGGCCAATACTCTGGCGGCGCTGGCACCGAACATTGGTGTGATGGCGGTGGCACGGTTGATTCCAGCGCTCGGTTTGCCAGTGTTCTGGGCCTTGGCCAGTGAGACGGCGGTGGGCATCGTCGGACCGGATTACGCGGGACGCGCGATTGCGAAAATCGGTTTTGGGATTGTCTGCGCAACCGTGTTCGGAATTCCCGTGGGAACGTTGATCTCCGATGCCTTCGGCTGGCGCAGTGCTTTTGGCATTCTGGCGGTGATCGCTTTTGCCAAAGCGCTGCTGCTGTTTATCTATTTGCCGAAAACCAACTTGCATAAACAGCAGGTGAGCTTGCGCTCGCAGCTCAAGATCCTGCGCAGTCCGTTGATGCAGGGCCATGTTCTATTGTCGATCCTGGTCTTCAGCGGCATGTTCACCGCTTACACCTACCTGGCCGACATCCTGGAACGGCTTGCCGGTTTCGACGGCACCGTGGTCGGTTGGTGCCTGATGGGCTTTGGTGCGGTGGGGCTGATCGGCAACTCACTGGGTGGTCGTATGGTCGATCGCCATCCACTGATCGCCTCGATGGTGTTCTGCGCCTTCATGATCGGCGGCATGGTGGCGCTGGTGCCAAGCATTCATTCGCCGGTGGGGCTGGCGGCTGCCATGGGTGTATGGGGTGTCACTCAGGCGGCGCTGTTTTTGGTCAGCCATGTGCGCTTGATGAAGGTCGCACCGCAGGCGCCGGCTTTTGCCGCTTCGCTGAATATCGCCGGGGCCAACCTAGGCATCGGGTTAGGAGCGATGGTTGGCGGTCGGGTGATCGACACGCTGGGACTGGGCAGCCTTGGCTTTGCGGCAGCGGGCTTCATTGTGCTGTCGATCCTGCTGGCGCTGTTATTGATGACTGCCAAATCCCGGGCGGTCTGCGCCTGAATCTTCACCTGTTGATCGCGGTAAACAGCTCGCGTCGGGCACCTTCGGTAATGGCGACAATGCCGGGGTGCTTGACTTTGCGCTCCACCGAAATGGCGTAGAACGACTCGGTTACTGCATCGGTCTGGCCAATCAACTCAACGCCATACTGGCGTTTCACTTCGTCGGCAATCACGCTCGGACCGATGAATATCCCGCTGCCCGATTGACCGAAGGCCTGCATCAGGGCGCTGTCATCAAATTCACCGACAATGCGTGGCTGAATCTGCTGTTCTGCAAACCAGCGCAGCAATCGACTGCGTACCACAGTTTCCTGCCCGGGAATCAGCAGTGGTGCACCGTGTAAACCGTGCGGAAAATCTTTGCCATAACGTTCAGCCAGCGCGCCAGTGGCAAAAAAACTGATGCCGCATTCACCGAGCTTCTGGCTGTAGCCCTTGATATCCAGATGCGACGGCATCGGGCTGTCGGAAATCACCAGGTCCAGGCGCTGGATAGCCAGGTCGGCAAGCAGCCGTTCGAGTTTGTCCTCGCGGCAGGTGATGCGCAGTGGTTCACTCAATTCCATGGTGGGGGCAATAAGACGATAGACAATCGACTTGGGCACCACATCAGCAACCCCGACCCGAAACAGAATCTGTTGCTCATTGGGTTGCGCCCGTAGCATTGCCTCCAACTCACCCCCTAACTGAAACATCTGTTCGGCATAGGGCAGCGTCTGGCGTCCGGCTTCGGTCAGCTCCAGCTGTCGGCCGACCCGGCGAAACAGTTCGATCCCGTAGGTTTGTTCAAGCAGGCTGATTTGCCCGCTGATGGTCTGCGGCGTCAGGTTCAGTTGCTCGCAGGCCCGAACGATGCTGCCAGTCTTGGCCACCACCCAGAAGTAATGCAGTTGCCGATAATTGAGCATAAGTACCTACAGTTCGTAAAAACCGAAGTGTAGCTGCTAAAAATACGAATTTTCCTGAAGTGTTTGCTTCCCTAGAATGCAGCGCTATCGACGGGCCATCACGTTAGGTCCGTATGTTCTAGCGAGGAATGCAAGATGAAACTCAACTCCATAGGCGCCGCTTCGCTGCTGGCGCTCTCAGTGTTTGCACTCAGCGGCTGCGATCAGGTCGAGAAAAGCGCCCAGCAATTGATGGGCAAAGCGGCCGAAACCGCCAAGCAAGCCATTGACGATACCCACAAGGCAGCGGAGCAGGCATTGAACGACGCGACACAGGACATTATCGGCAACAAGAAACAACCCACTGACGACAACAAGCAAAGCGAAAAATCGTCGCAGGCCATCTAACCCGTCGTACACAGAGTCAGGACTGACCTATGGATTACCTTTTACAACTCGCCGCCAGCCCCACCGCCTGGGTCGCCTTGGCCACCCTGATCGTCATGGAAATCGTGCTCGGCATCGATAACCTGATTTTCATCTCGATCCTGACCAACAAACTGCCTGCGCAGCACCGGGCCAAAGCACGGCGCATCGGCATCAGCATGGCGTTGGTTTTACGCCTGGGCCTGCTCAGCACCATTGCCTTCATCGTGCAGTTGACCGAACCTGTCATCGAGGTATTTGGCCAGGTGTTCTCCTGGAAAGACATGATCCTGATTGCCGGTGGTCTGTTCCTGCTCTGGAAAGCGACCACCGAGATCCATCACAGCATGGACCCGGATTCGCAGGAGACGGCGTCCGCGACCTCGGGTGTATCGATTGGCTTTGCCGCGGCGATCGGTCAGATCCTGCTGCTGGACATGGTGTTCTCGATCGATAGCATCATTACTGCCGTTGGCATGACCGAGCACTTGCCGATCATGATCATCGCGGTGGTGGTCTCGGTACTGGTGATGTTGCTGGCGGCCGAGCCTCTGGCGAAGTTCATCAACGACAACCCGACTATAGTGATGCTGGCCTTGGGCTTCTTGATCATGATCGGTATGACCTTGATCGCCGAAGGCTTCGGCGTCCATGTACCCAAAGGCTACGTCTACGCAGCCATGGCGTTCTCGGCGACGATCGAAGGCTTGAACATGCTGTCGCGCCGCGCTCGGCAGAAGCGGGTTGCTGCTGAAGCCTAAATAGATAGCGCAAACAGCAAGCGGCCGTCTGTGCTCGAAAGGCGCAGGCGGCCGTTTTCTTCTATGGGGGACTGAAAAATTCCAGTCAGTGCGCGGTAACGGTGCGGCCGCTCGGTTTCTCGGTCTTCACAGGTTTTGCTGGCTGGATGCTTGGGTGATGGTGTCTGCGAGTAATGCGCAGTACGCCCCAAAGCATCGCGGCGGCAACGGCCAGCCAGCCACAGACCAGCATGATGATTGTCGTTGTCAGGCTCATAAGTGCCTCCTCTTGGCCCTGCTGCGGGCACACACTCTGTGCAATGGACAGTCTAGTCGCTGATGTGTTTCAAGCTATTGACCAAAGGTCGAGAGCCTCCACCCAGTTCGCTCTATCGGGCACAACAAACTGCCGTTTAAGGCTATACCGTCGCTCAAGACAGTCCTATGATCGTGGGCCAAGCCGGGAGCGTGTTTGCCTGGCGTCTTAACAAGAGAGTGATGATGTTGCGGGTACTTCCTCGATTTCGATTTGCACTGCTGGCCGGTGCTTGTGTTCTGAGCCTGGCCGGTTGCGCCGGCAGCGTGCAGCCAGAGATCCAGCGCCTGCCGGAACGTGTCGAACTCAACGGTGTGCCATTTTTCCGCGGCGAGATCTATCAGAGTGGGCCCGGAGCGTTGGCCAGCATGCTGTCCCAACAAGGTGTCGTGATCACTCCAGGGTTGCTGGACAAGCCGCTGCATTTACCGGGCGCCGAAGACCGGTTGCAGCAGAACATGCAGACCCTGGCCCGTGAGTACGGCATGGTGGTCTATCCGCTTGATAGTAATCTTCCCGCGTTGTTGACCCAGGTTGCAGCCGGTTATCCGGTGCTTGTGCGCTTTACTGAAGGCTCGGCGTTCTGGTCTGGGCCGAGGTACGCCGTGCTCGCGGGCTACAACCGTCACAAGCAGACCGTCTTGCTCCGTGCGGGAATGAACCGCCGTTTGCTGATGAGCTTCTCATCGTTTGAATCTTCTTGGGAAAACGCTGGCAGCTGGGCCGTATTGATCCAGGGCCCGACGCAAGTACCCGCCAAGGTTGATCAGCAGCGCTGGCTGAAAGCCGCCAATGAGCTGGCTCAGGCCGGCCAGGAGCAGGCTGCGGTGAGAGCGACCAAAGCATTGAGTGCGCACTGATTCAACCCAAAAAAAACGGCGCTCTTGAGCGCCGTTGATGGTGAAGGCCCTGACATAGCGTTCAGGGCTTTTTTATTGCGTTTCTTTAGCGTTACTCCGACGTTTGCACCACACCACTTTGACGGTTCTTGAGGTTCTTTTCGGCCTTGTAGTGCAAAGCGACACTGGGTGCTGAGCCGCTTTTTCCGGTTTCAACCCAGTTGCGGATACGGCTGGCGTCGGCGAAATGCGTGTATTTGCCGAAAGCATCAAGGATCACCAGGGCGACCGGGCGATTACCCATGCTGGTCACCAGGACCAGGCAATGGCCCGCTTGGTTGGTGAAGCCGGTCTTGGTCAACTTGATGTCCCAGTTGGCCTTGTTGATCAAATGATCGGTGTTGTGAAAGCCCAGGCTGTAGTTGGGCTTACGGAAAGTCACGGTCTTTTCCTTGGTGGTGCTCAGTTCGCTCAACATCGGGTACTTGCGGGCGGCCTGCAGAAGTTTGCTCAAATCGCGGGCGGTGGAAACGTTGTGGATGGACAGACCGGTGGGCTCGACGTAGTGGGTGCTGGTCATGCCCAGAGCTTTCGCTTTGGCGTTCATTGCGGCGATAAACGCGACGTAACCGCCCGGATAGTGGTGGGCCAGACTGGCGGCTGCACGGTTTTCCGAGGACATCAACGCGATCTGCAGCATTTCCTTGCGGCTCAGTTCGCTGTTGAGTTTGACGCGGGAGAACACGCCTTTCATTTCCGGGGTATCGCTGATCGATACGGAAATGTATTCGTCCATCGATTGCTTGGCTTCCAGAACGATCAAGCCAGTCATCAGTTTGGTGACGGAGGCGATCGGCACGATGACGTCCGGATTGCTCGAGTAGATGACTTTATTGGTCTGCAAATCGATCAGCAGTGCGCTGCCGGAAGCGATTTGTAGCTGGGAAGTGCTTCGGGGCGGTGCGATGGTCTCACCAGCGTTAACGCTCTGCGCGATAAAAGTGCCTGTAAGTGCAAAAAATAGGCTGAAGATAGAGATACGGATATTCACGCGGATGGACTCGTTAAAAGATGGATATGCCGTTGTGCAACGGGCTTCTCTCGGTAAAACGTTACATTTTATGAGTATGTGCTAGGAAAGCGCTACACGCCTGCGGTGCCGGGGCTTTAAATGAAATATTTTTAATGCTGTACCAGTTTTGTATCAGTTGAACGGTGTTATGCGGCGCTAAACAAAGAACCCCACCAAATGGCAGGGTTCTTTGTTCAAGTCTTTGAGTAAAGCCTGAACTCAGCTGTGCAGCGTTTCTGCCGCGTACAGCGTGTTTTCCAACAGGCAAGCACGAGTCATCGGGCCAACACCGCCTGGAACCGGGGTGATCCAGCCGGCGCGGGGTA
The DNA here is from genome assembly GCF_048515765.1 of Pseudomonas sp. H11T01. Lineage (NCBI taxonomy): Bacteria > Pseudomonadati > Pseudomonadota > Gammaproteobacteria > Pseudomonadales > Pseudomonadaceae > Pseudomonas > Pseudomonas sp. H11T01. The sequence goes on from NZ_JBLYED010000013.1 coordinate 137,630, forward strand.
GGGCGGTTTCATAAACCACATCGCCCACCAGCTTGCCGTCTTCCTGGCGGTTGATGCCAACGTCGATGACGATCGCACCTTCCTTGATCCACTCACCTTTGACCAGGCCCGGCTTGCCAGCGGCCACAACCACCAGATCGGCGCGGCCGACGTGGCCGGCCAGATCCTTGGTGAAGCGGTGGGTGACGGTGACGGTGCACCCGGCCAGCAGCAATTCCATCGCCATCGGACGACCGACGATGTTAGATGCGCCAACTACGACTGCATCCATTCCATAAAGGTCGGCACCGGTGCTTTCCAGCAAGGTGATGATGCCCTTTGGAGTGCAGGGACGAAGTAAGGGGATGCGTTGCGCCAGACGGCCGACGTTATAAGGATGGAAACCATCCACGTCTTTGTCCGGGCGAATGCGTTCCAGTAGCTTGGAAGCATCCAGCTGTTCAGGAAGCGGTAGCTGAAGCAGGACGCCGTCGATGTTCGGGTCATCGTTCAGGCGATCGATCAGATCTGTCAGTGCTTCTTGGGTGGTGTCGGAGGGCAAGTCATAGGCTTGCGAAAGGAAGCCGACCTCTTCGCAGTCTTTACGCTTGTGCGAGACATAAACTTGAGAGGCGGGGTCGCTGCCGACCAGGATCACCGCGAGGCCGGGAGTACGCAGGCCTTGCTGGCGACGCTCGGCGACACGTTTGGCGATCTGCTGGCGCAGGCTAGCGGCGATCGCTTTGCCGTCGATTAGTTGTGCAGTCATGACGCGTGATTAACCATCGAGAGGGGGAAGAAAAGAGAACGCATTCTCGCATGTCGCGACGTGAGGGCAAAGGCGCTTGGTCTGCAAATTCCCCTAACCCCTTTAATTAAATGAATTTTTTTCAAAAAAGAGTTGACGACCTAACCGGTCACCTATAACATTCGTCGCACTTGTCGGGCACAGCCTAGCACTGGTTAAGAAGGTTGAGCGGGGTTGATGTTTAACTCGGTGAGACTGAAAGCACTTAGTTTGTAATCGTCCAAGAATACAGATTAATAAGGCGCCCGTAGCTCAGCTGGATAGAGCATCCGCCTTCTAAGCGGATGGTCGCAGGTTCGAGTCCTGCCGGGTGCGCCATTAGGCAGCTTTGGCACAAGTAACGCAACATGGCAATATGGTGGGCGTAGCTCAGTTGGTAGAGCACGGGATTGTGACTCCCGTTGTCGAGGGTTCGATCCCCTTCGTCCACCCCATATTTAGAAAGGCGCCAGATTAATAATCTGGCGCCTTTGCTTTAAAAGCTTGATACGCGGACGTGGTGGAATTGGTAGACACACTGGATTTAGGTTCCAGCGCCGCAAGGTGTAAGAGTTCGAGTCTCTTCGTCCGCACCAATTAAGTAGCTATTTTTAATAGCAGATATCGGCGCAGCACCTGAAAAGGGCTGCGCCGTTTTCGTTTCAGAAGCATGCGTTTTCAGTGCGGCCGCAGGCATTGGGCTGGAAGAGTGGCGATTCATCGCTATTTTGTTGCTGGATGGTGCTGTGTTTTTCTGTCAGTCCGCTCGCCGGTCTGGCTGTCAGGGGCGCGGCTGCTGGCTCCTTCTATATATAGAAGGGTTGGTGTAGAGGCTCTGGCTCGATTTGCTGTATTTGCTCTCTGGGTGAGGCATAACCGTTTGTCCCCGCCTATAAATTGCCTGCTGCTTTTTTACCCGTTTTCAGTAGGGTGACTTCTTGAGTTTGACCCACTAGAATGCATGCCCTTGATTCTGGGGTCGGAAACGGCCGGCTAACGTCTGTGCAACGAGGAATATCCATGCAAGTTTCTGTTGAAAATACTTCTGCTCTTGAGCGCCGCATGAGCATCACCGTGCCAGCTGAGCGTATCGAGACCCAAGTCAACAAGCGTCTGCAGCAGACTGCCCAAAAGGCCAAGATTGCAGGCTTCCGTCCTGGCAAGGTGCCAATGAGCGTGATTCGTCAGCGTTACGAGGCTGATGCACGTCAAGAAGCTGTGGGCGATGTGATCCAGGCTTCCTTCTACGAAGCTGTTGTTGAGCAGAAGCTGAACCCGGCTGGCGCTCCTTCCGTAGAGCCTAAAGTCCTGGAAAAGGGCAAGGACCTGGAATACGTCGCTACTTTCGAAGTGTTCCCTGAGTTCACCGTTGCCGGCTTCGAGTCCATCGCTGTTGAGCGTCTGAGTGCTGACGTGGCGGACGCCGATCTCGACAAAATGCTGGAAGTGCTGCGCAAGCAGAACACCCGTTTTGAGCAAGCCGATCGCGCTGCCCAGAACGAAGATCAGCTGAACATCGATTTCGTTGGCAAGGTCGACGGTGAAGTGTTCGCTGGTGGTTCTGCCAAAGGTACTCAGCTGGTTCTGGGTTCCGGCCGCATGATCCCGGGCTTTGAAGAGGGTCTGGTTGGCGCTAAAGCTGGCGAAGAGCGTGTTCTGAACCTGACCTTCCCTGAGGACTATCAGAACCTGGACCTGGCTAACAAGGCAGCAGAGTTCACCGTTACCGTGAACACTGTCTCCGAGCCGAAATTGCCAGAATTGACCGAAGAATTCTTCGCTCAGTTCGGCATCAAGGAAACAGGTATTGAAGGTTTCCGCGCCGAAGTTCGTAAGAACATGGAGCGTGAGCTGCGTCAGGCGATCAAATCCAAGGTCAAGAATCAGGTAATGGACGGTCTGCTGGCCACCAATCCGATCGAAGTGCCGAAGTCCCTGCTCGAAAACGAAGTCAACCGCCTGCGCGTTCAAGCTGTTCAGCAGTTCGGTGGCAACATCAAGCCTGATCAACTGCCGGCGGAGCTGTTCGAAGAGCAAGCCAAGCGCCGCGTTGTGCTGGGTCTGATCGTTGCTGAAGTGGTCAAGCAGTTCGACCTCAAGCCTGACGAAGCCCGCGTTCGCGAGATGATCCAGGAAATGGCTTCCGCTTACCAGGAGCCTGAGCAGGTTGTGTCTTGGTACTACAAGAACGACCAGCAACTGAACGAAGTTCGTTCTGTTGTGCTGGAAGAACAAGTTGTGGATACTGTTCTGCAGAAAGCTAGCGTGACCGACAAATCGGTCTCTTACGAAGAAGCGGTCAAGCCGGTAGAAGCTCCACAAGCCGACTGATTTTTCTTTGTTGGAAAAATACACACATAAGCCAGCCTTCGCGCTGGCTTATGCGTATTCAAGACATAACTATTTGGGAGTGACTGCCGGACATGTCCCGCAATTCTTATTATCAGCAGAGCTCTGACATCCAGGCCGCAGGCGGCCTGGTCCCGATGGTTATCGAGCAATCCGCTCGTGGCGAACGTGCCTACGACATCTACTCGCGTCTCCTCAAGGAGCGAGTGATCTTCCTGATTGGCCCGGTGGAAGACTACATGGCCAACCTGGTCGCGGCGCAGTTGCTGTTCCTTGAAGCGGAAAACCCGGACAAGGACATCCATCTTTACATCAACTCACCAGGCGGTTCGGTGACTGCAGGCATGTCGATCTACGACACCATGCAATTCATCAAACCTGACGTTTCGACCATCTGCATCGGCCAGGCCTGCAGCATGGGTGCTTTCCTGCTCGCCGGTGGCGCTGCGGGCAAGCGTCACTGCTTGCCTAACTCGCGCATGATGATTCACCAGCCGTTGGGCGGGTTCCAGGGGCAAGCGTCGGATATCGACATCCATGCCAAGGAAATCCTCGCTATTCGTCATCGCTTGAACTCGTTGCTGGCCCATCACACCGGGCAAAGCCTCGAAACCGTCGAGCGTGATACCGAGCGTGATAACTTCATGAGCGCAGAGCGTGCAGCCGAATATGGCCTGATCGACACTGTGATTACGAAGCGTCAAATGCCTGCCTAAGCAGCTCAAATGTAGGTGGTTGGTTTAACTGGCCACCTGCGGGCTTGAAAAAGCCCGCAATTGCCTTCATCTTGTGTTGCAAGCCTATCGGATTTGGATCGATCGAATGACTGACACCCGCAACGGCGAGGACAACGGCAAATTGCTCTATTGCTCCTTCTGTGGCAAAAGCCAGCATGAAGTACGCAAATTGATTGCCGGCCCCTCGGTCTTTATCTGCGACGAGTGCGTCGACCTGTGCAATGACATCATCCGTGAGGAGGTGCAGGAAGCTCAGGCCGAAAGCAGCGCGCATAAATTGCCTTCGCCTAAAGAAATCAGCGGCATCCTTGATCAGTACGTGATTGGTCAGGAACGTGCGAAAAAGGTTTTGGCCGTAGCGGTGTACAACCACTACAAACGCCTGAACCAGCGCGACAAAAAGAATGACGATGTCGAACTCGGCAAAAGCAACATCTTGCTGATCGGCCCTACAGGCTCGGGTAAAACCCTGCTTGCTGAAACACTGGCTCGCTTGCTGAATGTGCCTTTCACCATCGCTGACGCCACCACACTCACCGAGGCGGGTTATGTCGGTGAAGATGTTGAGAACATCATTCAGAAACTGCTGCAGAAGTGCGATTACGACGTAGAGAAAGCTCAAATGGGCATTGTCTATATCGATGAGATCGACAAGATCTCGCGTAAATCTGATAACCCTTCGATTACCCGGGACGTTTCCGGCGAAGGCGTGCAGCAGGCACTGCTTAAATTGATCGAAGGCACTGTCGCTTCCGTTCCGCCGCAAGGTGGTCGCAAGCATCCGCAGCAAGAGTTCCTTCAGGTCGATACGCGTAACATCCTGTTCATTTGCGGTGGTGCGTTCTCCGGGCTGGAAAAGGTGATTCAAAGCCGTTCTACCCGTGGTGGCATCGGCTTCAACGCTGAAGTGCGCAGCAAGGAAGAGGGCAAGAAGGTTGGTGAATCCCTGCGTGAAGTCGAACCTGACGATCTGGTCAAGTTTGGTCTGATCCCTGAGTTCGTCGGTCGTTTGCCGGTTCTTGCAACGCTGGATGAGCTTGACGAAGCTGCGTTGATGCAGATTCTCACCGAGCCGAAAAATGCTCTGACCAAGCAATACGCCAAGCTGTTCGAGATGGAAGGCGTCGATCTGGAATTCCGTGCCGACGCTCTCAAGTCGGTGGCCAAGCGTGCGCTTGAGCGCAAGACCGGTGCTCGTGGATTGCGTTCGATCCTCGAAGGTGTATTGCTCGACACTATGTACGAAATCCCCTCGCAGTCCGAGGTGAGTAAAGTAGTGATCGATGAAAGCGTTATAGAAGGCAAGTCCAAGCCACTGTATATCTACGAAAACAGTGAGCCGGCTGCCAAGGCAGCGCCAGACGCATAAGCGTCGCGCTGCTGGTTTAAAGAAGGGGCCTTCGGGCCCCTTTGCTGTTTCAGGAGCTGCCGACGGTTCGGGCCGCGTTCGGACGATCTTTTAAGCTTGTTTTTTTCGAAGACAGCCCCCATCTTGGTTTCAAGCTTACTTCCATCTAATTACGGCCTTATGGCCGCCGTAGAGGCGAAATCATGAAGACAACCATCGAATTGCCTCTCCTGCCATTGCGTGATGTTGTGGTTTATCCGCACATGGTTATCCCGCTGTTCGTGGGGCGCGAGAAGTCTATCGAAGCCCTCGAGGCCGCGATGACGGGCGACAAGCAGATTCTCCTGGTGGCTCAGAGAAACCCTGCTGACGACGATCCCGGCGAAGACGCACTTTATCGCGTAGGTACTATCGCAACGGTTCTGCAGCTGCTCAAGCTGCCTGACGGCACTGTCAAAGTGCTGGTCGAGGGTGAGCAGCGTGGTGCGATCGAGCGTTTCAGCGAAGTGGACGGCCACTGCCGCGCCGAAGTCTCGCTGATTGACGAAGTTGACGCTCCTGAGCGCGAATCGGAAGTATTTGTCCGCAGCTTGCTGGCTCAGTTCGAGCAATATGTGCAATTGGGCAAGAAGGTTCCTGCCGAGGTATTGTCGTCGCTCAACAGCATCGACGAGCCAAGTCGCCTGGTCGACACCATGGCGGCGCACATGGCGCTGAAGATCGAACAGAAGCAGGAAATTCTCGAAATCATCGATTTGTCGGCCCGGGTCGAGCATGTTCTGGCGTTGCTGGATGCCGAGATCGACCTGCTGCAAGTCGAAAAACGTATTCGTGGTCGCGTCAAAAAGCAAATGGAGCGCAGCCAGCGCGAGTACTACCTGAATGAGCAAATGAAGGCCATTCAGAAAGAGCTGGGTGATAGCGACGAAGGCCACAACGAAATCGAAGAGCTGAAAAAGCGCATCGATGCCGCTGGCTTGCCAAAAGACGCGCTGACTAAAGCTCAAGCCGAGCTGAACAAACTTAAACAAATGTCGCCAATGTCTGCGGAAGCGACCGTGGTGCGTTCTTATATCGACTGGCTGGTTCAGGTGCCGTGGAAGGCCCAGAGCAAGGTGCGTCTGGACCTGGCACGGGCTGAAGATATTCTCGATGCCGACCATTATGGTCTGGAAGAAGTCAAAGAACGGATCCTCGAATACCTCGCCGTGCAAAAGCGCGTGAAGAAAATTCGTGGGCCAGTGCTGTGCCTGGTCGGTCCTCCTGGTGTGGGTAAAACCTCGCTGGCCGAATCGATTGCGCATGCAACCAACCGCAAATTTGTTCGCATGGCGCTCGGCGGCGTGCGTGACGAGGCGGAAATTCGTGGTCATCGGCGGACTTATATCGGTTCGATGCCAGGAAGATTGATTCAAAAGATGACAAAGGTTGGCGTGCGCAACCCGCTGTTCCTGCTCGATGAAATCGACAAGATGGGTAGCGACATGCGCGGTGACCCTGCGTCGGCTTTGCTCGAAGTGCTCGATCCCGAGCAGAATCACAATTTCAACGATCACTATCTGGAAGTCGATTACGACCTTTCCGATGTGATGTTCCTCTGCACCGCCAACTCGATGAACATCCCTGCGGCGCTGCTCGACCGGATGGAAGTGATTCGTCTACCGGGTTACACCGAAGACGAGAAGATCAACATCGCCGTTAAATACCTTTCGCCCAAGCAGATTCAGGCCAACGGCTTGAAAAAAGGCGAGCTGGAATTCGACGCTGAAGCGATCCGCGACATCATTCGCTACTACACCCGCGAAGCCGGTGTGCGTGGGCTTGAGCGCCAGATTGCCAAGGTTTGCCGCAAGGCGGTCAAAGAGCACTCCCTGGAAAAACGCTTCTCGGTGAAAGTGACTGCCGAGCTGTTGGAGCACTTCCTGGGTGTGCGCAAATTCCGCTATGGCCTGGCTGAACAGCAGGATCAGATTGGGCAAGTGACAGGCCTGGCCTGGACTCAGGTGGGCGGTGAGTTGCTGACCATTGAAGCGGCTGTGGTTCCTGGCAAGGGTCAGTTGATCAAGACCGGCTCCTTGGGTGACGTGATGGTTGAATCCATCACCGCGGCGCTGACGGTTGTTCGCAGTCGTGCGAAGAGCCTCGGGATCCCTCTGGATTTCCACGAGAAGCGCGATACCCACATTCACATGCCGGAAGGGGCAACACCTAAAGACGGTCCTAGTGCTGGTGTAGGTATGTGTACGGCCCTGGTGTCGGCACTGACCGGGATTCCGGTGCGTGCAGATGTCGCCATGACCGGCGAAATCACCTTGCGCGGCCAGGTTCTGGCGATTGGCGGTTTGAAAGAAAAACTGCTGGCGGCGCATCGTGGCGGGATCAAAACCGTGATCATTCCTGAAGAGAATGTCCGCGACTTGAAGGAAATTCCTGACAATATCAAGCAAGATCTTCAGATTAAACCAGTTAAATGGATTGACGAGGTCCTGCAAATTGCGCTGCAATACGCGCCGGAGCCCTTGCCGGATGTGGCTCCCGAGATAGTTGCAAAGGATGAAAAACGCGAGTCTGACTCTAAGGAAAGAATTAGCACGCATTAGCACGCATTTGCCTGGGTGGCTTCCTTGACAGCTTTTTAGAGCCCTTGTTATAAAGCGGCTCTTAAGTGTCTGTAGGCCATTCAGCACTCGTTTTTGCTTTCACCAAAAAACTTAGAATCATACTCAAATAGATATAAGGGGACTTAGAGTGAACAAGTCGGAACTGATTGATGCTATCGCTGCATCCGCTGATATCCCGAAAGCTGCTGCTGGCCGTGCGCTGGACGCTGTAATCGAATCCGTCACTGGCGCTCTCAAGGCTGGCGACTCTGTTGTACTGGTTGGTTTCGGCACCTTCTCCGTTACTGATCGTCCAGCTCGCATTGGTCGTAACCCGCAGACCGGTAAGACACTGGAAATCGCAGCAGCTAAAAAACCAGGTTTCAAAGCCGGTAAAGCACTGAAAGAAGCTGTTAACTAAGCGTCCTTCAAGTCTTTACCCATCCGGGTCGGGGTCATTCCTGACTTGGCAGCGGAGCGGTAGTTCAGTCGGTTAGAATACCGCTGTTACGCCGGGGGTCGCGGGTTCGAGCCCCGTCCGCTCCGCCAGTTACGAGAAGGCGCATCCTCGGATGCGCCTTTCTTCTATCCGGATTCTACCCACGCTCCACGGTTGCTTAATTTGAAGTACAACCGTTTCTGGGGGACGCATGCTGCAGAATATCAGGGACAATTCACAAGGCTGGATTGCCAAGACCATTATTGGAGTCGTCGTTGCACTGATGGCTTTGACCGGTTTCGACGCCATCTTCAAGGCCACCACCCACCGCAACGATGCGGCCAAGGTGAACGGCGAAGAAATCAGCCAGAACGAGCTGAGCCAGGCGGTCGATATGCAACGCCGTCAGCTCATGCAACAGCTGGGCAAGGATTTCGACGCTTCCTTGCTCGACGAAAAAATGCTGCGTGAAGCCGCTCTGAAAGGGCTGATCGATCGCAAACTGTTGCTGCAAGGCGCAGAAAACTCGAAATTCGCTTTCTCCGAAGCGGCGTTGGATCAAGTGATCCTGCAAACGCCTGAATTTTCGGTCGACGGCAAGTTCAGCCCTGAGCGTTTCGATCAGGTGATCCGTCAATTGGGTTACGGCCGTCTGCAATTCCGTCAGATGCTGGCGCAGGAAATGCTGATTGGTCAGCTGCGTGCCGGTCTGGCAGGTAGCGGTTTTGTGACCGATGCACAGGTTCTGGCTTTTGCCCGTCTGGAAAAACAGACCCGCGATTTCGCCTCTCTGAACGTCAAGGTTGATCCGGCGGCGGTCAAGTTGACCGATGATGAGGTCAAGGCCTACTACGACGAACACGCCAAGGAGTTCATGACTCCTGATCAGGTGGTGATCGATTACCTCGAGTTGAAGAAAGCTTCTTTCTTTGATCAAGTCAGTGTCAAGGACGAAGACCTGCAGGCTCAGTATCAGAAGGAAACCGCGAACCTCTCCGAGCAACGTCGGGCGGCGCACATTCTGATCGAAGTGAATGACAAGGTGAACGAGGCGCAAGCCAAGGCCAAAATCGACGAAGTTCAACAACGTCTGGCCAAAGGTGAAAGCTTCGAAGCGTTGGCCAAGGAGTTCTCGCAGGATCCAGGTTCTGCGGCTAACGGTGGTGACCTTGGTTACGCCGGTCCAGGTGTCTATGACCCAGCCTTTGAAAAGGCCTTGTACGCCTTGAACAAGGATCAGGTTTCGGCACCGGTTCGCACTGACTTCGGCTGGCATTTGATCAAGCTGCTGGGCGTCGAGGCACCTCAAGTACCAAGCTTCGCCAGCCTGAAAGACAAGCTGACCAAAGAGCTGAAAACCCAACAGGTTGAGCAGCGTTTTGTCGAGGCAACCAAGCAATTGGAAGACTCGTCGTTTGAAGCTTCCGATCTGGTTCAGCCGGCTCAAGAGCTGAAACTGACTGTTCACACCTCCGCGCCGTTTGGTCGTGAAGGCGGTGAAGGTGTGGCTGCCAACCGAGCTGTCGTGACGGCAGCGTTCAGTCCTGAAGTGCTGGATGAGGGTGCCAACAGCACCGCCATCGAGCTGGACCCGGAAACGGTAGTGGTCTTGCGCGCTAAAGAGCATCGCAAGCCAGAACAGCTGCCGCTGGAAAGCGTTGCCAGCAGCATCCGTGTGCAATTGGCCAAGGAGCATGCAAGTGCTGACGCCAAGACCAAGGCTGAGGCGTTGATCGCCAGTCTGCGTGATGGCAAGACGCCGCTGAACAAAGCGGTAGACGGTCAGAACTGGAAAGTGGTTGCAGCAGCGACCCGTGGCCAGGAAGGGGTCGACCCTGCCGTGCTGCAAGCGCTGTTCCGTATGCCTAAACCTGAAGCCAAGGACAAACCGACCTTCAGCAGCGTGACCCTGGCCGATGGTAGCCTGGTGATCGTGCGTCTGGACGGCGTAAACGAAGCGGCTGCCCCTTCCGAGGAAGAGAAAGCTCAGTATCGTCGCTTCCTTGCTTCGCGGGTGGGTCAGCAGGACTTTGCGGCCTATCGCAAGCAACTGGAAAGCCAGGCCGACATCAAGCGTTTCTGATGTTGAGTCCCAGCCAGTAAAGCTGCAAAAAAAGACCCCGGCCGAAAGGCTGGGGTTTTTTTTGAGGGTTCTTCACGGATTGCCGGGAAAGACACGCCTGATCTCATGAAAAAGAATTCACTGTCCAGGCAGCATCCCGCCCTCAGGTGGGTACGCGGCCACCAGGCTGGGTTTCATCGATCATTTATGTACGCAACTTTTTCCTGAAAATAACACTCAGTAAGGTTGTAAGGCTTTTAAGACACTAAACGGTACGCCCTTGAGCGTCGATCTGTTGCACAATACGTCCCGAACCGTTTTGCTCAGGATTTTCAATGTTTAAATCATTCCACTTGCGTGCCGCTGTACTGGCGCTTGTGATGGCCGGCGCGACAGGTTGCTCGTCGAATAAACCCGCCATTTATGAGCATGAAAATTTCTCTGATTCCGGGACCTTCTCGCGCGACTACCCGGTTAGCGATGCCGCGACCTGCGAAGCCGCGCGGCGAGCCTTGCTCAGTCAGGGTTATATCATCACCAGCTCTGACCCGAAGGTGATCAGCGGGCACAAAAGTTTTCAGCAGACCGGTGATACCCATATGGAGATCAGCTTCAGCGTTGTTTGTGCTGACGATGGCAGTGCCAGTCACCACGCGACGATGTTCGCCAATGCCTTGCAGGATCGCTATGCGCTGAAGAAGACCAATAACTCCGCCAGCCTTGGGGTCGGTGTGCTGGGTTCGGTATCGATGCCAATTGGCTCGTCCGACGACTCGATGGTCAAGGTCGCCAGCGAAACGGTGTCTTCGGCCAAGTTTTATGAGCGTTTCTTTACTCTGGTTGAACTGTTCCTGCCGCCTGAGGCCAAGAAAGCCGCGCATATCACCGAGAAGCCGAAGACCGATCTGGGGGTGCCTGAACCCAAGGTTGAGCCTGCCGCGGTAGCGCCGACACCGACGCCAGCTGCTGCGCCCGAACCTGCCGCCGCACCGGCTGCAGAGCCCGCTCACGTTGCTCCAGCCGCCTCAGAGCCGGTGACGGTTCCAGCTGAAAGCGCGCCAATTGCCCCTCATGAAACCGCGGAGCCGACTTCATCGTCTGAAACCGTAACACCACCAGCGAATTCAGATTCGCTGCCGCCGCCGACAGAGCCTATTCCTGCACTGCCAGCTGCGAACTCGTAGAACTGGCTCAGACCGCCACAGGATTGGCCTTGCCGATATCAATCCTGTAGCGGCTGATCATTGCGATAAATGACTTCGGGCAGTCTGCCCGTCATCTCCTGGCGCCTTCAGCGCATCAGCACAATCATGCCAATACAATTGTTGCATTGCCGATGGCGGTAAATTCGCCAGGATCTGCTACGTTTTATTTTTAAGTGTCTGAACGGATTATTTTTTCCGTCATGAAGGCACTTTATGCTGAGAACGAAGGTCATTTAAGCAATCGGTTTTTCACCGCAACCATAAGGATTTTGCAATGGACGATTATCAAGAAGAGCTTCTCGAATATCAGGCGTTTGAACTGGATCCGCTGGAGCCTGCTGAAGACGCTACCGAGCTGTGATGCGGTAGCGTGCTTCAGGCGGAGTGGCGATGGCTGCGGCGAAACTCGCCGGGGGTCTGGCCGTTCCAGCGTTTGAAGGCGCGTTGAAAAGCTTCAGCTGAGGCAAAGCCCAGCAAGTAAGCGATCTCCCCGAACGCCAGTTCGGTGTCGCGAATGTAGGTCATGGCCAGATCACGGCGGGTGTCGTTGAGAATGGCGCGAAATTGCGTACCTTCTTCGGCGAGCTTACGACGCAAGGTCCAGGTTGGCAGCTTCAGGCGTGCCGCCACTTCTTCCAGGTCGGGTTCCCGGCCACCATTGAGCAATGGCCCCAGCAACTGAGTGATGCGTTCACGCAGGCTGCGGGTTCGGGTCAATTGTTCCAATTCCCTTTCGCACAGCTTGAGCAGAAGGCGCCAGGTACTGGGGCAATGCTCGGGGTTGCGCAGTGCCAGACTGGCCTGGCTCAGACGTAGCTGATTGTGCTCGGCACCAAAATGGATCGGGCAATCACCCAGCACCCCATAGCGCTCGCGGTAATCCGGTTCGGCGAACTCAATGTCGATGTGCTCGGCGTACAGCGGTTCCGGGCTCAAGCTGGATAATTGCTGTAGCCATCCCGCAATGATCGAATCCACCACAAACCGGTTGTAGGCGTTATAGGGGCTGATGGAATAGAACCGTAGCCAGGCGCCTTGGGTGTCTTCGTGGAAACTCGATTGGCCGCGATAGTTCGAGCCATACAAAGCCTCGAAGCGGATCAGGCAGCGCGCAGCTTCGCGCACGGTCGGTGCCTGGGCGGCCGTGACACCGGCCAGGCCGACCTGACTGAGGCGACTGAGCTGGCCCATGCGCAAACCCAGTGCCGGGTCGCCGGTCAGTTGAATGGCAGCATGGCCCAGGCGCATGTAGCGCGGAATCGACAGCCTGGCACCTGCCTCGGCCAGACGCGCCGGGTCGAGACCGTATTGGTCGAGCAAATCCTGTGGATCAAGGCCGTGGCTGCGCACCGCATCGGCAAGGCTATGGACAAAACCTACCGACAGATCCCCGAGACGCATCGGCAGCGGCTTCATTGGTTACAACCAGATATTCAGCAGGCGGGCGCCGCGGGCATTGCCATCGGCGATGGTTTGGCCATTGCTGCTGATAAAGCTCTGGCCGGCGCTGCCTTGGTCCCAGAACTGGCCGCGCAAAAACACGCTCATGCCAGTCACGGCCTGGCTGCCGGGAAGCTGGCCAATCAACGTCAGGCGATGCCAGGCGTCGCCTTCACTGAGGTCTCCGGGTTTGAGGCTGATTTCGCTGGGCGTCGACAGGTTTTTGTATCCGTGCCAGGGTTTGTCCCACGAGCCGTGGCCGACGACGAAGGCCGGAACCGCGATCAACTGCGCCCCCTGAGCGTTGAGTTTGCGGTAGTTGTCGGGGTACCAGCTGTCGATACCGATCAACACCCCAAGGCGCCCGGCCGGCGTATCGATGACGTTGATTGCCTGATCGAGACTGGGCTGGATAAAACCACGCTCATGGACGGTTGGCGACAGCTGGCGCTGGGGTTGGCCAATCGGCAAACCATCGCTGCCGAACACCAGGGTGCTGTTGTATAGCGCACCACGACCGATTTCCAGATGACCGTCGCTGACGGTGGGCTCAGGCAGCACAATGGAGCCGGCCACCAGCGTCACGCCAAATTCCTTGGCCAGGCCGCCGAAAAGCGCCTGGTAATCCCGGGCCATGGTTTTGGCTTTCATGCGCAGGTGCGCATCGTCCAGACGACTCTCACCTTTGGCGCTGATCAAGGCTCGGACAAACTTCAGTGGGTTGCTGACAGCCAGCCAGTTCATGGCTTCTTCAAGGCTGGTGGCCTGGTACAACTCATCCTTTTCGCCACTGACCATCAGCCAGGTGCCGACATGCTCTGGCAGCACAACGATGGTCTTGTCATTCAGCAAGCCTTGATCCCGGGCTTGCTGCAAATAGGCCGCGAGCTTGCGATGCAACTGCTGGGGGCTTTGGTAATCGGTGGGGAACAGTTCGGGCTGGATGCCCAGAAGGTTGCCACGATCGGCGCGAATGCCTTGATTCACGGCGAGCGTGATTCGCAGGTCCGATAAGTAATGGCCGACGGGGCGGTCGACGGTCCACATCGCATAGCCCGCGATGCTGGCAATCAGGGCCATGGAAAAGGTCAGGCAGAGAAGTTTGCGCATGGGGAAACAGTAAGCGGCCGCGAGCAGGGTTCGCTGACTAGGGTAGGGCCCATGCGCAGGATTGCCAAGCGCCGCTGCGCATTTGGATCAATAAGTTGTCAGTTACGGTCATTGAGCGGCGAGGGGAGTGCTCTTAGTCTGTCGAACATAACGGATGGGAGCCAAAGAGCTCCTGCACTTTTTCGTGATTGCTCGTTGTGGAGTTACCGATGGCCGCCGCTCATTACCCGCACCTATTAGCCCCGTTGGATCTGGGTTTTACCACGCTGCGCAACCGTACCCTGATGGGTTCGATGCACACCGGCCTTGAAGAAAAGCCCGGTGGTTTTGAGCGCATGGCGGCTTACTTCGCCGAGCGCGCCCGTGGCGGGGTTGGCCTGATGGTCACCGGCGGCATTGGTCCGAACGACGAAGGTGGGGTGTACTCGGGTGCGGCCAAGCTGACCACTGAAGAAGAGGCGTTGAAGCACCAGATCGTGACCCGTGCGGTACACGAAGCGGGCGGCAAGATCTGCATGCAGATCCTCCACGCCGGGCGTTATGCCTACAGCCCGAAACAGGTAGCGCCAAGCGCCATCCAGGCGCCGATCAACCCGTTCAAGCCTAAAGAACTGGATGAGGAAGGCATCGAGAAGCAAATCAACGACTTCGTCACCTGTTCGACCCTCGCGCAAAAAGCCGAGTACGACGGCGTCGAAATCATGGGCTCTGAAGGTTACTTCATTAACCAGTTCCTGGCGGCGCACACCAACCATCGCACCGACCGTTGGGGTGGCAGCTACGAGAACCGCATGCGTCTGCCGGTGGAAATCGTCCGCCGCGTGCGCGAGGCCGTAGGGCCAAACTTCATCATCATTTATCGCCTGTCGATGCTCGATCTGGTGGAAGGCGGCAGCACCTGGGAAGAAATCGTCCAGTTGGCCAAGGCTATCGAGCAGGCCGGCGCGACCATTATCAACACCGGGATCGGCTGGCACGAAGCGCGGATTCCGACCATCGCCACCAAAGTCCCGCGCGCTGCATTCAGCAAGGTCACCGCCAAGTTGCGTGGTTCGGTGAAGATCCCGCTGATCACCACCAACCGCATCAACACCCCGGAAGTCGCCGAGCAGATCCTCGCTGAAGGCGACGCTGACATGGTTTCGATGGCGCGGCCGTTCCTCGCCGACCCGGACTTCGTCAACAAGGCCGCTGCCGGACGTGGCGATGAGATCAACACTTGCATCGGTTGCAACCAGGCCTGTCTGGATCACACCTTCGGCGGCAAGTTGACCAGTTGCCTGGTGAACCCACGGGCCTGCCATGAAACCGAACTCAATTACCTGCCGGTGCAGCAGATCAAGAAAATTGCAGTGGTCGGTGCCGGGCCTGCGGGTTTGTCGGCCGCTACCGTCGCGGCCGAGCGTGGCCATCAAGTGACGTTGTTCGATTCTGCCGGCGAGATTGGTGGCCAATTCAACGTCGCCAAGCGCGTGCCGGGCAAAGAAGAGTTTTTCGAAACCCTGCGCTACTTCAAACGCAAACTGCAAACCACTCATGTCGAGCTGTGCCTGAACACTCGGGTCGACGTTGGGCAGTTGGTAGCCGGTGGCTTCGACGAAATCATTCTGGCCACGGGTATCGCACCGCGCGTACCGGCGATTCCTGGCGTCGAAAATGCCAAGGTCCTGAGCTACCTGGATGTGATCCTTGAGCGCAAACCGGTCGGCCAAAGCGTGGCGGTGATCGGTGCGGGCGGTATCGGGTTCGACGTGTCGGAGTTTCTCGTTCATCAAGGCGTGTCCACTAGCCAGGACCGCGAGGCGTTCTGGAAGGAGTGGGGCATCGATACTCACCTTGAGGCGCGAGGCGGTGTCGCTGGTATCAAGGCTGAGCCCCATGCACCGGCGCGTCAGGTGTTCCTGTTGCAACGCAAGAAGTCCAAGGTCGGTGATGGCCTGGGCAAAACCACGGGCTGGATTCATCGCACGGGCCTGAAGAACAAGCAGGTGCAGATGCTCAACAGCGTCGAATACCTGAAGATCGACGATGCCGGTTTGCATATCCGCATGGGTGAGGCTGGCGAGCCGCAGGTATTGGCGGTGGACAACATCGTGATCTGCGCCGGGCAAGACCCGCTGCGCGAATTGCAGGAAGGCCTGCTCGCTGCCGGGCAGAACGTGCATTTGATTGGTGGCGCGGACGTTGCGGCGGAGCTGGATGCCAAGCGGGCGATCAACCAAGGTTCGCGGTTGGCTGCACAGTTGTAATCAACGCAACATTGCGACGAACACAAAGCCTTGTGGCGAGGGGGCAAGCCCCTCGCCACAAGCGCTACCGCTCTGCTGCTAAAATGCCGGCTCTTTCCGCCTAGAGTTCGGCGCCAATGCTTTCTCTTCCCTCCGACTGGCAGCCCCATGCCCCCCTTGAACACCTTCATCTGGACTGGCTCACTCAAGCCCATATCCAGGTTGCCGTGCTGCGCCTGGACCTCATCGACCCACTGATTTCCGGCAATAAGTGGTTCAAGCTGATTGAGCATTTGGCAGCGGCCGATCAGGTCGGGGCCAAGGGCATCATCAGCCTGGGCGGTGCTCACTCCAATCATTTGCACGCGCTGGCAGCGGCGGGCAAACGTTTCGGTTTTCCTACCGTCGGCCTGTTGCGCGGTCACCCACAAGAAACCCCGACCGTACTGGATTTGCAGGCCTTCGGCATGCAGTTGCATTGGTTGGGTTATGGCGGCTATCGAGCGCGGCATGAGCCGGGTTTCTGGCTGCCGTGGCAGGCGCAATACCCGCAGTTGCAACCGATGCCCGAAGGCGGTGGCGGTTTACGCGGCGCGCGCGGCTGCGCTGGATTGCTGAAGATGGCGCGCGACCAACTGAGTGCAGTGGGCTGGAATGACTATAACGGGTGGTGGCTGGCCGCCGGGACCGGTACCACGCTGGCCGGCCTGGTGCTGGCAGAGGCTGGCGCGCATCCGGTCTATGGCGCATTGGCGGTACCCGATGATCACGGGGTCGCTCAGCAGGTCGAGGTGATTGTCCGGGAGGCGGGATTGTGCGATCCCGCGTATGAGCTGTTCGACGCCAGTCGCGGTGGTTTCGCCAAGGTCGATCCGGCGTTGCTGGCGTTCATGGAAATGACCGAGAAGCACAGCGGCATTGCGCTTGAACCGCTGTACACCGGCAAAGCGCTATTGGCGCTCAAACAACAGGTCGATGCGGGGCGTTTCGCCCCAGACACACGATTGATCTTTGTGCACACCGGCGGGTTGCAGGGCCGACGGGGATTCGCGGTAATGGGTAAGGATTAGCCGCGTTTTGGCATCATCCGCAGCAGCGTGTTATCGCGCACCACGTAGTGGTGATACAAGCCGGCCACGGCGTGCAGGCCGATCAGCCAATAACCGATGGTACCGCCCAGTTGGTGCCAGCCTTGGAACTGCTTGGCCAATTGTTTGTTTTCGTTAATCAGCAACGGTAAGTCCACCCCGTAAAACATGACCTGCTGGCCCTTGGCACTGGTAATCAGCCAGCCAAGAATGGGCATGGCGATCATGAATACGTACAGCGCCCAATGCATCAGTGTGGACGCCAGCATCTGCCAGCCGGGTGGTGTTGGCAGGATTTTTGGCGCGACACCGAGACTTCGTGCGAACAGGCGCAGCCAGACCAGCAGGAACACCGTCAGGCCGAGCATGAAGTGCGCTTCGGTAATCAAGGTCCGGCCACCACTGCCCTTGGGGAATATGCCGCGAAATTCGATACAGGCGTACACCACCGCCAACAACACCAGCATCAACCAATGCAACGCAATCGACACCGTGCTGTAACGCGCGTCGGTATTTTTCCAGGGCATTCGGTTTTCCTCACTGATCCGGTCTGAAGTCTCCGTTCTTGTTTGACGGAGTCCTTTAACTGTAATCCTGTTTCAGTGGAATTGCCTGAGACAGATCAGGCTTTTGTCCGGTCTGGAATGCTTTGGAGTGGTCATCTGACACAAAAAAAAGCGGCAACCCCGATCAAGGGCTGCCGCTTTTTTTTGTCGCGTGACGGGGATCAGTTGGTTTGTGGCATTTCACCGTTGGCCAGGCGCTTGTTGATATCGGCGATCACCTCCGGCAAATCGCTGATGGTGTCGATCATGTAGTGCGGGCGGGAACCTTCGAACATCGCGTGAATGCGCTTGCGTTCGCTGGCCAATTCTTCACTGCCCAACGCGCGGTAGCCCTCATAGGTCAGACCCAATGCATTACCCGAGCAGATCAGCGCCACGGTCCACATGCCGGCGCGGCGGCCTTCAAGAATACCTGGGACAGTGTCGTCGATCTTGACGCAGGCGCCGACGTCGTCGATGCCCAGCGCGATCACGTTAGCCAACGCCTGGGCTGGCCATGGGCGACCGTTCGGGACTTCATCGGTGGCGACCACATGGTCGGCGATGTAGCCGTTGGTGGCTGCCAGTTCGACGACTTTGTCCATGACCTGCTTCGGATAACCGGAGCAGGAGCCGATCTTGATGCCTTGCTGACGCAGGTTGGCGATGGTGTCCAGGGCGCCGGGGATCAGCGCCGAGTGCTCGGCGATTTTCTCGATCTGCAGCGGCATGAAGCGCTTATAGATGGCGGTGACGTCGTCGTCGGTCGGTGCGCGACCGAACACCTTGCGATAACGCTCGGCGACTTGCGGTTGGTCGCACAGGGTGCGGATGTGGTCCCACTTGCCCATGCCCATCGGGCCACGAGCCTCTTCGATGGAGACCTGAACGTCGAACTCGGCGAAGGCTTCGACGAAGATCTGGGTAGGCGCGAAGGAGCCGAAGTCGACGACAGTGCCGGCCCAGTCAAGGATGGCGGCTTGAAGCTTGGTTGGGTTGCTGTAGTTCATGTTGTAGATCTCGTGGGAGCGGGCTTGCCCGCGAAGAACGATGACTAGGTTTGCCTGAAGGAACGCGTCGCCTGTTTCGCGGGCAAGCCCGGCTCCCACAGAGGACGGTGTCCGTCAGGTGATAACAATCAGATTTCCAGCACTTCCATTTCCTGCAGCACTTCAGCTACGGCTGCCACCGCCGCGTGCATCTCGGCTTCATTGACGTGGCCGATGCAGCCGACACGGAAGGTTTCGACCTGGGTCAGCTTGCCGGGATACAGGATGAAACCCTTGGCCTTGACCCGTTCGTAGAACTCCTTGAACTGGTAGCGGGGATCTTTCGGTGCATGGAAGGTGATGATGATCGGCGCCTGGATCGCTGCCGGCAGGAAGCTGCGCAAGCCCAGTTTGGCCATGTCATCGAGCAAGACGTTGCAGTTATTGGCGTAACGCTGATGCCGCGCCGGCAGACCGCCTTCTTCGTTGTATTGCAGCAGGGCTTCGTGCAGCGCCGCGACTACGTGGGTTGGCGGGGTGAAGCGCCATTGGCCGGTCTTGACCATATAGCTGTGCTGATCAAACAGGTCCATCGCCAGTGAGTGGGAATTGCCTGCCGATGCCGCCAGTGCTTCTTTGCGCGCAAAGACAAAGCCCATCCCCGGCACGCCTTCCAGACATTTCCCGGACGCGGCGATCAGCGCATCGAACGGTATGTGCTGCGCATCGATCGGCAGTGCGCCGAAGGAACTCATGGCGTCGATGATCAGCCGTTTGCCGTGCCGGGCAATTACATGGGCGATTTCCGGCAGTGGATTAAGGATGCCGGTGCTGGTTTCGCAGTGAATCAGTGCGACATGGGTAATGCTGGCATCGGCCTGCAGCAGGCGGTCGACGTCGGCAGCGGTGGTCGGTTCGTCTTCGGCGGTTTCGAAGGTGCTGAACGAACGGCCGAGCACTTCGCAGATTTTCGCCAGGCGTTTGCCATAGGCGCCGTTGATCAGCACCAGCACTTTACCGTCGCGCGGCACCAGAGTGCCGATGGCGGCTTCCACCGAGAACGTACCGCTGCCCTGCAAGGGCACGCAGTGGTGGCTGTCGGCACCGTTGATGATCGCCAGCAGTTGTTCGCACAGGCTGGCGGTCAGTTGATTGAAGCGGTCATCCCACGAACCCCAGTCGACCATCATGGCCTGACGGGTGCGGCGCGACGTGGTCAACGGGCCGGGGGTGAGCAGGATGGGCTCGGCAGTACTCATGCTGGTGTCCTCGCAAAAACGCTTAGGGATGAAGGTACGGGACATAAATTGCGGTTTGGCTTGCCATCAATCAAATTGTTTGTTGTTATGCCAGCCATCAGTGAGGCCGATAGATATGAACCTGTTTCAACTCAGAGCGTTTGATGCCGTGGCCCGTGAAGGCAGCTTCACCCGGGCCGCCGCGCGTTTGTTCATCAGCCAGCCAGCTGTCACCGGGCATATCAAGGCGTTGGAGGAGCACTATCAAATCACCTTGTTACGGCGCACCGCGCGACGGGTGGAGCTGACGGAGGAGGGGATCAAGCTGGCGGCGATCACCCGGGCCATGTTCGGCCTGGCCGAAGAAGCCCAGGCGATGCTTGAGGCCAACCGGCAATTGCTCACCGGGCGTCTGGAGGTGGCGGCGGATGGTCCGCACATGGTGATGCCGATGCTTGCCAGCCTGAGGGCGACGTACCCAGGGATCACCGTGAATTTACGCCTGGGTAATGCACAGGAAACCCTCGCGGCGTTGCTGTCCGAGCATGCGGATGTGGCGGTGCTGACGGAAGTGGAACCGCGCAAAGGGCTGCATTTACAACGCTTGAGCGAGTCGAGGATCTGCGCGTTGGTGCCTGCCAATCATCCGTGGGGGGCGACACCGGCGGGGATCGGCATCGAACAGTTGGATCAGGTGATCATGGTGTTGCGAGAACCGAGTTCGATTACCCGCCGCACCTTTGACGACGCCTGTGGCCTGGCCAACGTCAATCCGCGGGTGCTGCTGGAACTGGACAGTCGCGAAGCGGTGACCGAGGCCGTGGCCGCCGAATTGGGTGTGGGCATCGTGTCGTCGGTGGAGGTCAGCCACGATCCGCGGGTTGCTGCGGTGCCGATCATTGGCGAGGGACTGCTCAATCGACACATGATTGGCTGCATGGAGCGGCGCCGGGATTTGCGCTTGATTCAGGCGTTTTTGGGGTTGGCGCCTAGTCTCGGGTGAGTCTGGAAGACCGAGGCGGCCCAATCGCGAGCAGGCTCGCTCCCACATTTGATCTTCAGTGCACACAGTATTTGTATTCGACGACGATCCACTGTGGGAGCGGGCTTGCTCGCGATGAGGCCAGTATGGCCTACACCAGACTCTCTCGAACCATCTCCAGAAAGGTCGCCACTACCCGCCGTGAGCTCTGCTCACGCAGGCACACCAGCGTCTCGGTCAATCGCCGTTTGCAATCGGTAATCGGCAACGCACAGACCCGTGAATCCGAGCCGAATTCTGCGGCCGACACCACACCCACGCCAATTCCCACCACCACCGCTTCGCGCGCCGCTTCACGGCCCTCGACCTGAATCGCCGGGCGAATGCGAAAGCCTGCCTGATTCATTTCCTCCTCCAGCGTCTGCCGCGTCACCGAGCCGAGTTCACGCAATACCAGCGGCGTGTCATCCAGATCCGCCAGGCAGATCGACTCGCGATTGGCCCACGGATGATTGCGCGAAACGAACGCCACCATTGGGTCATTGCGCAGTGGCAGCGACAGCAGGCGTTCATCACTGACATCGCGGCCGAGCAGGGCCAGATCGGCCTGGTAGTTGAACAGGCGAAACAGCGATTCATCGGTATTGCCGGTCTCGATCTTCACGCTGATACCGGGGTAGCGCTCGCAGAAGCGGGCAATCTGCGGCAGCACGTGCACCGGCGCATCCACCGCGAGGATCAGGCTGCCGGTCTGCAAGGCTTGAGAGTCGTGCAGCAGCTCCTGGGCTTCGGCTTCGATGACGAACAGACGCTGGGTGATGCTCAGCAAGCGTTCGCCAAGGTCGGTCAAGCGCACCGAGCGTTTGTTGCGATGGAACAGCAGCACGCCGAAACGCTCCTCCAACTTGCGCACTTGGTCGGAAATCGCCGGCTGCGTTAGAAACAACCGTTCGGCGGCGCGCGTAAAGCTGCCATGCACGGCAACCGCATGGAAGGCTTTGAGCTGGGCGTGAGAAACAGACATCGGATCACCAGTAACAAGCTGAGCTTATATTTGAAATACGATAAATCGATTTCACTTATTAATCAGTAATTGTTTTTATCGCCCCAACCCCGGTGGCTGGTCGTTCAACAGTCCCCGGTGGCCATGAGCCTGTGCGTGCGGGGAAACTCCCGACAACAGGGAAGCAACAGGACTCATCTGACCGGTATCGCTCCTCCTGAAGGGCGATATCGCGGTGCTCAACAATAAAAAAACAGGCGTTTTTTCCTAATTCTGCCGGCACACTCACCCTGAGGTCAGACTCACAATGAATAAACACATCGGTACCATCAAGCGTTGGCGCGTGCAGATTTTCGCCATCACCTGGCTGGCCTACGCGGCCTTCTATTTCACTCGCAAAGCCTTTTCCGTGGCCAAGCTGGGGATCGGCGAAGACCCCACCTTTCATCTCGACAAGATGATGATGGCCAACCTCGACGGCGTCTATCTGACGGCTTATGCGGTCGGTCAATTCACCTGGGGTATTCTCGCCGACCGTTTCGGGCCGCGAGTCGTG
Organism: Pseudomonas sp. H11T01; assembly: GCF_048515765.1. Classification (NCBI taxonomy): domain Bacteria; kingdom Pseudomonadati; phylum Pseudomonadota; class Gammaproteobacteria; order Pseudomonadales; family Pseudomonadaceae; genus Pseudomonas; species Pseudomonas sp. H11T01. The sequence goes on from NZ_JBLYED010000013.1 coordinate 160,315, forward strand.
GTGTTGGGCGGCTTGTTGATTTCCGCCGTGGCGGCGTTGGTCATGGGCAGCTTCGCGACGCTGCCCATTTTCTTCACCTGCATGTTAATCCAGGGGTTGGCGCAGTCTACCGGCTGGTCGGGGCTGTGCAAAAACATCGGCAGTTTCTTTCCCGCCGAGCAGCGCGGGCGGGTCTTGGGCTTGTGGAGTTCTTGCTACGCCTTCGGTGGTCTGGTGGCGTCGCCGTTTGCCGGCTGGTGGGCATACACGCTGATCGGCACCTGGCACGCAGCGTTTATATCCAGCGCGGCGGTGGTCGGTCTGGTCGCGGTGTTGTTCTTCATCTTTCAGCGCAACAAACCTGAAGACGTTGGCTTGCCTGCCGTGGAGCCAGAGCCTGTATTGACCGCTGAGGAAACCGAGGCCCAGAGAAAAATCAGCGTCTGGGAACCGCTGCGCGAAATCCTGCGCAACCGCACGGTGCTGACCCTCGGCTTCGCCTACTTTCTGTTGAAACCGGCGCGTTACGCGATTTTGCTCTGGGGACCGGTGATTGTCTTCGAGCAAATGCCCTCGGTGGGCAAGGTCGGCGCGGCGATTGTGCCGACGGCGTTTGAACTGGCCGGCTTGCTCGGGCCGATCATGATTGGCCTGGCCTCGGACAAGATCTTTGGCGCTCGACGGATGCCGGCCTGTGTCTTGAGTCTGTTGGCGCTGACCGTATCGCTGGCATTGTTCATGGGAGCGTTGCACACCGGTAGCGTGCTGCTGGTGGTGGCCTTACTGTTTTTCATGGGGCTGACCCTTTACGGGCCGGACTCGATGATCAGCGGCGCGGCAGCGATTGACTTCGGCACCGCGAAGGCCGGTGCGACGGCGGCCGGTTTCGTCAATGGTTGCGGTTCGGTCGGGGCGATTCTGGGTGGGTTACTGCCGGGTTACTTCGACACGGTCACGGTGTTTATCGTTTTCGCCGGTTGCGCGATGTTCTCCTCACTGGTCTTGATCCCGCACTGGAACAGCCGCCCGGCAGGTCTCAAACCGTCTTGCGCCTTCGTGCCCAACGGGGCCATGCCCATCAAACCGCTGCGTAGCTGAAACCCTATCGGCAAACAAACCCTGCTTGCCGTCGTGTCGTGGCGGCAGGTCGGGGTGTGGCCAACTGAACTGGAGATGTGCCCCATGAGACCTTTCTGGCTGGAACAGGCCTTGAAGTCTGACGCGTCAGAACCCTGCGAGCCATTGCAGGGCAATACCAGCACTGAAGTTTGTATCATCGGAGGTGGCTACACCGGATTGTGGACCGCGATCATGCTCAAGGAGCAGAACCCCGAGCTTGATGTGGTGTTGATCGAGGCCGATATCTGCGGCGCGGGTGCCAGCGGACGCAACGGTGGCTGCGCGCTGTCCTGGTCGGCCAAGTACTTCACGCTGGAGCGATTGTTCGGTGTCGAGGAAGCAGTGCGGCTGGTCAAGGAATCGGAGCAAAGCATTTATGCCATTGGTGCCTTCTGCGAAAAATACGCGGTGGACGCCGATTACCGCCTCGATGGCACGCTATACACCGCGACCAACCGGGCGCAGTGCGGCTCCACTGACGGGGTGATTGCCGCCCTTGAGCGCAATGGCATCAACTCTTTCGTAAAGCGCCCGGTGACCGATGTGCAGCGGATGTCGGGCTCCAGCAAGCATCTGGAAGGCTGGTATTCCCCGGCGGCGGCCAGTGTGCAACCGGGCAAACTGGTGCGTGGCTTACGGCGGGTCGCCTTGCAGCTGGGTGTCCGGATGTATGAAAACACCGCGATGATCGGTCTGGAGGAGGGCAAGCCCGCGGTGATTAAAACGCCGTCCGGAAGCATCCAGGCCAACCGTGTAGTGTTGGCGATGAACGCCTGGATGGCCCGCGCGTTTCCACAGTTCGAGCGCAGTGTGGCGATCGTCTCCAGTGACATGATCATCACCGAACCGCGCCCGGAGCTGCTTAAGGAGATCGGTTTGACCAGCGGTGTGACGGTGCTCGATTCACGGATTTTCGTGCACTACTACCACAACACCCCGGACGGTCGAATCATGCTCGGCAAGGGCGGCAACACCTTCGCTTATGGCGGGCGGATGCTGCCAGTGTTCGATCAGCCTTCACCTTACGAGGGTCTGTTGCGTCATAGTCTGGCGGAGTTTTTCCCGGCGTTTGCCAACGTACCGGTGGAGGCGACCTGGAACGGCCCCTCGGATCGCTCGGTCACCGGGCTGCCGTTCTTCGGCCAGATGAGCGCCAGTGGCAACGTGTTCTATGGGTTTGGCTATTCCGGCAGTGGTGTCGGGCCTTGCCATATGGGCGGACAGATCCTCGCATCAATGGTGCAAGAACTGGACAATCTCTGGACCCGCTCGCCACTGGTCAACGGCCCGTTGGGCTATTTTCCGCCGGAGCCGATCCGCTATCTGGGCTCATTGATGGTCCGCAATGCAATCCGGCGCAAGGAACGCGCCGAAGACCACGGGCAGCGGCCGCGACATCTGGATGTGCGTCTGGCCAGGTTTGCTGCGGCAGCGGGCAAGGCCGACAAAGGCTGATCGGTGTTTTAACGCCGGAGCCCCTACGACATGTTATGGAGAAGTCGATCAGTCACTCTACTTTTTGGTCGATTGGTAACTTTAGGCCGTATAAACTTGCACAAAGCGTCGGCCAATAGATGTCTCGGCGCCACAGATCAAGAGAGTGAGTAATGGGCGCACAGTGGAAGGTTAAACACAAAGAAGCGGCATCCAACGCCAAGGGCAAGATCTTCGGCAAACTGGTGAAAGAGATCACCATTGCCGCGCGCAACGGCGCGGATACAGCCACTAACGCCCATCTGCGGCTGGTGGTAGAGCAGGCGAAAAAAGCCTCGATGCCACGCGAAACCCTGGAGCGTGCGATCAAGAAAGGCTCGGGCCAGCTTGGCGAAACCGTTCAGTATCATCGCGTCACTTATGAAGGGTTCGCGCCTCATCAGGTTCCGCTCATCGTTGAATGCGTCACCGACAATATCAACCGCACCGTCGCTGAAATTCGCGTGGCGTTCCGCAAAGGCCAATTGGGTGCTTCGGGTTCGGTTTCCTGGGATTTCAACCATGTCGGCATGATCGAAGCGTCCCCAGACAGCCCGGACGCTGATCCGGAGCTGGCGGCTATCGAGGCCGGTGCTCAGGACTTCGAGCCAGGTGAAGATGAGGGTACGACGCTGTTCCTGACCGAACCTGCCGATCTGGACGCGGTACAAAAAGCATTGCCTGAACAGGGCTTTACCGTGTTGTCGGCGAAACTGGGCTACCAGCCTAAAAACCCGGTCAGCGGCTTGAGCGACGCGCAAATGGAAGAAGTCGAAGCCTTCCTCGAAGGGCTCGACAACCACGATGACGTGCAAGACATGTTTGTCGGTTTGGCGGGTTAAGGGTTTCTGTCTTTGACGGCCGTGTTGTCAGGCCGGCCGTCTTCGCGGGCAAGCCCGCTCCCACAAAAACAACGCAATACCTGTGGGAGCGTGGCTTGCCCGCGAATGACTGCGAAGCGGTCACACAATCTCAGATGCGCTGAATGCCTGACGGTCAGATGACTGGCAACGACTCCATCCCCTGCAATTCCCGCCCGATTTCGGCAAACCCCGGCCGTGCCAGCACCTCTGGTTGACAGCAGCGGGTCTGCAAGTCCTCCAACAGCTCCCGGCCCTCGGCGCTCAGCCCCGATTCAATCCGCTCCAGCAATTCCCCCAACAAAATCCCGAACGCCCGGACCTCTATGCGTTGCAGCGCACGTGTCTCGAAGCTGTCTGACGTGGCGTGAAATGAAGCCGCGCCGAAATCGCCCAACAGGCAGTCGCCTTGCGCATTCCACAGAATATTGTGGCCGTAGAGATCGCCATGGGTGATGCCCTGTTGGTGCAAATGCGCGGCGGCCGAAGCGATACCGCTGGCGATCCGCAGGGCGACCACAGCGCTGAATTTTGTGCTGTCTTCGTAGATATCCCGAGTGCAGGAAGCGAGGCTCGGCAACGCGGCCAGATTGCGGTAGCTGGGGGCGATAAAGTGCATCACCAGTCCGGCTTGCGCCTGCGGATGGTCGACGATCCTGCCTTCGACCTTGATCAGGTTGGCATGTTGGCCAGCAGTGATGCAGGCGTTCATTTCATGCAGTGGTGAGCCGTCGCTGGTCATGCTGCCCTTGTAGAGCTTCACCGCAACGTTTTGCGCAGCCTGCGAGGGTTGTTCCCATAGCGCCTGATGAATCACCCCGGAAGCGCCTTCGCCCAGTCGCTGCTGTAGATACAACTGCGACCATGGAATGTTCGGGGTGGCGTCCAGAGCTGAAGCATCGGCCTCGGATTCCAGTGGATTGCCCGCGTAAGCCAGCCAAGCCAATCGAGGTAGCGATAACAACCACTGCGGCAACTCGGTCAGGCGGTTGGCGGCGATCCTGATCAGCTCCAGCTGATGGCATTGGCTCAGGCTCGCCGGTAGCTGTAGCAAGCGATTGCCCGCCAGCATCAGCTTTTGCAAATGTGGCCTTTCGCCAAGCTCGGCAGGCAGCTCGCTGATGCAATTGTCGGTCAGGATCAGCCAGCGCAACAGAGGTGGCAGCGCGGTACCGGGGACGTGTTCAATGCGGTTGGCCTTGAAGCCGATCATGCTCAGTTGAGCGCATTGGCCGAGGCACGCCGGGAGTTCGGTGAATGCATTGTCTGAGCAGAACAGCACCCGTAACCGGGTCAGCCGATGCAGGTCGTCCGGCAGACGACTCAAGGCATTACCAGTCAGGTTCAGCACCTCGAGGGAGTCCGCCAGATCAAAGATCTCCTGCGGGAATTCGCTCAGCCCACAGGACAGGTCCAGACGTTTGATGCCCGCCAGTTGGCCGGCCCGCAATTGTGCAAGGGTATCCATGAACAGTTTCAACACTCGAAAAGAGAAGGGCGCACGGCCCAGGAACTGGGCGCCATGATAGCGATAAAGGACTGGGAACTGGATGGTTTATGACGGTGGCCCGACCTCAATCAACTGCCCCAATCGACTGCGGGTTCGCGCAAGGTCGATGGCATCGCCGCCAAGGTGCTCGCGCAAAGGCCATTCCCCCAGCAATAACAGGCGTTTGTCCTGGTCATACAGCACGTCGATCAGATTGATAAAGCGCTGCTGGGCGGCAGTCGAACAGCCCGCGAGGTTGGGCAGCCCATCGATGATCCAAGTATCGAAACGTCGGCACAGTTCCAGATAATCCATGACGGCGCTGGGTTGTTCGCAGAGGTCGCTGAAGTCGAAGCCGATGCTCCGTCCTTCGCACAGTCGCGCCTGGAATTGGCGTGCACCTACCGACAGCGTAATCGTTGGAGCGTTGCGATCAGGCAGCTGCAAGGCCTCACGCTGGGCCGGGCTGGTGGGCCAGACGTATTGCCCATGGGTGAAGAGCTGCTGCGAGTGAGTTCGCGCCTGATTGCGGTAGTCATGAGGGTCGCCGACCTCCTAACGTGCATGCGCGCATTGATCAGATCGATCACCGGCTTGAAGCGGGCATGGTAAAGGGGATTGGGCAACAAGCCGGCCGGCGGGTAGTTGGACGTGACCAGCAGCAGGATTCCACGCTGGAACAGCGCCTTGAACAGCCGGGTAATCAGCATCGCATCGCCGATGTCGTGGACATGAAACTCGTCGAAGCACAGCACGCGGCAATGCTTGAGCAATTCATCCAGTGTGGTTGCTAGCGCATCGGGTTGCTGGCGATGGCGGAACATACCCTGGTGCAATTGGGCGAAGAAGTCATGGAAATGCAGACGCTGCTTCTCGGCCATCGGGAGTGCCTGGAAAAAGCCATCCAGTAACCAGCTCTTGCCACGACCGACGGCGCCATAGAGGTACAAGCTGCGCGGCGCATGAACGTTGAGGCCGGTTTGCAACAATTCATTGGCTTGCTGCGCCATGCAGTCAATCACCTGCTGCTGGCTGTGGCTTAGGGTATAACCTTGGTCATGGGCCTTTTGGCGAAAGTACTCGTGGATCCTCCGCCCGCCCGCAGTGGTCTGCGCCGGTCTGGCGAAGGCCTTGCCGAGAAATCTCCTCAGCGTTGGCCAGCGAGATGTGAGTCGCGAGCGGTTTGGTGGTAAAGCGCCCAATTGAAGTCACCCCCATGGTCCCGAAGCCGGCTCACTTTAGAGCGGGCGGGTCATTTAACCAAAGGTGTGGGTCACCGGCCAGCGATCTCGAACGGGCAGCCTCTTGAAATCGGGCGCACGCGAGTCGGCCTCTAATCGGTTGATTAGAGGCCGTTGAAAATTTGAGTGTTTTTTAGGAGAGACCTGATCCGCAGCGAGAGCAGGGCGCTCTCTGGGGTGTTGCGGGCGAATCAGTAAAAGAAAATGGCTCCACGACCTGGACTCGAACCAGGGACCCAGTGATTAACAGTCACTTGCTCTACCAACTGAGCTATCGCGGAATGCGGCGTATGTTACTGATTGAAAAGGATAAGTCAAGCAAAAAATAGATTCTTGGCTGTTCCATAAGCGTAGTCCAGTAACGCAACATGGGGAATGCACGGTTTATCGATGCCTGCCGGTTACCAGAACCTCGGTACAGGTCTACCATGGCCCCCCGGAAGTGGTTTCACGCGCTGCCGGCCTTCAGCCGCAAAGGTAGGTGTTATGACCACGTTCGTTTTTTCAACCGTACAACCCCTCGCTACCCCACGCCAGTCGAAGGTGGCCGCATGAGCATTGATCAGATCAGTCTGCCCAAAGGCGTAGGCCCGCATGCTTCCAAGCTGTGGGATGCAATCACCCAGGCGAGTTCGGCCGATGAGCTGAACCGGGCGGGCGGTAAGGCCGAAGGGTTTGTGTTGGGATTGGAAAGCGCCAAGGCGATCAAGAGTCAGGTGGCCGAATCGCTTTATGTGGCCTACGACGACGCCGCCAGCCAGCGTTCGACCGAACTGGCAGGCTAAAAGCTTTAACCGCCGAACGTCAGCGTGCCGAGCATGAACTTCGCCGCTAACGCGGTGGCGGCAAGCTGCACCAGCCACAGCGCCATGCCGCCCAGGAACACGCCCAAGGCAATCTGCCAGACCAGTCCGCTGCTGCGTTTGGTCTGATTGCGGGGGATGAAGCTGTCCAGCTCGTCGCGGTCAGCGCGCAAATCATCGTTTTTCATGGGGTCTCTCGATAGGGAAGGGCGCTTGGCGTTCACTCGACAATTTGCGGGTGTACGCGATCGGCGGAGCTGCCGTAGGTTCGGGCCGCGTTCGGACGATCTTTTTACGAACACACCGGCTTGTCGGTCTGGAGCGCGATTCTCTCCCGGACAAACAAAAAGGGGAAGCCGGCCGGCTTCCCCTTTTGTTTTTTCGCGTGTGGCTTAGATCACCTGAACGATGGCCTTGGTCACGACGTCGATATTGCTCTGGTTCAGTGCGGCGACGCAGATGCGACCGGTGTCCAGGGCGTAGATGCCGAACTCGGTGCGCAGGCGGGTGACTTGTTCAACGGTCAGGCCGGAGTAGGAGAACATCCCACGTTGGCGACCGACGAAGCTGAAGTCACGGCCAGGCGCTTTTTTCGCCAGCAGTTCGACCATCTGCGTGCGCATACCGCGAATGCGCAGGCGCATTTCGGCCAGTTCCTGCTCCCACTGGGCGCGCAGTTCCGGACTGTTCAGCACGGCGGCAACGATGGTTGCACCGTGAGTTGGCGGGTTGGAGTAGTTGGTGCGGATTACGCGTTTGACTTGCGACAGCACGCGCGCGCTTTCTTCTTTCGATTCGCTGACGATCGACAGAGCGCCAACGCGCTCGCCGTACAGCGAGAAGGATTTGGAGAACGAGCTGGAGACGAAGAAGGTCAGGCCCGATTCGGCAAACAGACGCACCGCGGCAGCGTCTTCATCGATACCGTCGCCAAAGCCCTGATAGGCCATGTCGAGGAACGGCACGTGGTTTTTCGCCTTGACCACTTCCAGAACGTTTTTCCAGTCAGCCGGGCTCAAGTCGACGCCGGTCGGGTTGTGGCAGCAAGCGTGCAGCACAACGATGGAGCGCTCAGGCAACGCGTTCAGGTCTTCGAGCAGGCCGGCACGGTTTACGTCGTGGGTGGCTGCGTCGTAGTAGCGGTAGTTCTGCACTGGGAAACCGGCGGTTTCGAACAGCGCGCGGTGGTTTTCCCAGCTTGGGTCGCTGATGGCGACGACGGCGCCTGGCAGCAGTTGCTTGAGGAAGTCAGCACCGATTTTCAGTGCACCGGTGCCGCCGACAGCCTGGGTGGTGATGACCCGGCCGGCGGCGATCAGCGGCGAATCAGCGCCGAACAGCAGCTTTTGCACAGCCTGATCGTAGGCGGCAATGCCGTCGATCGGCAGGTAACCGCGGGAAGCGTGTTGAGCTACGCGAATCGTCTCGGCTTCGGCAACGGCACGCAAGAGTGGAATTTTCCCCTCCTCGTTGCAGTAAACACCGACCCCCAGGTTGACCTTGTTGGTACGGGTATCGGCATTGAATGCTTCGTTGAGGCCCAGGATTGGATCGCGTGGTGCCATTTCGACAGCGGAGAACAGGCTCATTATTGCGCGGCTCTGAATGGAGTGTGGAGGGACGTGTAGCGCTCCAGCCGAATGCACTAGAGCGGTGCACAAACGGGGAGCTAGTATAGAGACCATCACAGATCGCTGCGACATACAATTGGGCTGTTCAGGTAACTTTTTCGGCTTATTTCTCGACCGCTAGTCATATTGCAACGTCAAAGGCGTTAGGGGGATGTAGGACGTTTACCTTGAAACCCGTGGCATTTGGCTCCACATCTAGGACAATCTAGTTTTTTCCCGGCGACATCGGTCGTTTGCGGTCTTTCTCGTTGCTGTTCGGTACTGCCGCGCAGGAATGAACCAGAGGTACGTTATGTCTGACTTCCAGCTAGTCACCCGCTTCGAGCCCGCTGGCGATCAGCCAGAAGCCATCCGTTTGATGGTCGAGGGCATCGAGGCCGGGCTGGCGCACCAGACGTTGCTCGGTGTGACGGGCTCGGGCAAGACCTTCAGCATCGCCAACGTGATCGCACAGATTAACCGTCCGACGCTGGTGCTGGCACCGAACAAGACCCTGGCGGCCCAGTTGTATGGGGAGTTCAAGGGGTTCTTCCCGAATAATGCGGTGGAGTACTTCGTTTCCTACTACGACTACTACCAGCCTGAAGCCTACGTGCCGTCTTCCGACACCTTTATCGAGAAAGACGCCTCGATTAACGATCACATCGAACAGATGCGGTTGTCCGCGACCAAGGCCTTGCTGGAGCGCAAGGACGCGATCATCGTCACCACCGTTTCATGCATCTACGGCTTGGGCAGCCCGGAAACCTATTTGAAGATGGTTCTGCACGTGGATCGCGGTGACAAGCTCGATCAGCGTGCCTTGCTGCGCCGGCTCGCTGACTTGCAATACACCCGCAATGACATGGACTTCGCCCGTGCGACCTTTCGTGTGCGCGGCGATGTGATTGATATCCACCCGGCGGAATCTGATTTTGAAGCGATCCGTATCGAACTCTTCGATGATGAAGTGGAGAAGATTTCCGCCTTTGATCCGTTGACCGGCGAAGTGATCCGCCAGTTGCCGCGTTTTACCTTCTATCCGAAAAGCCACTACGTGACGCCGCGAGAAACCCTGTTGGGGGCCATCGAAGGGATCAAGGTCGAGCTTCAGGAGCGTCTGGAATATCTGCGCTCCAATAACAAATTGGTGGAAGCGCAACGTCTGGAGCAACGCACCCGTTTTGATCTGGAGATGATTCTCGAGCTGGGCTACTGCAACGGCATCGAAAACTACTCGCGCTACCTGTCGGGCCGAGAATCCGGTGAGGCGCCGCCCACCCTGTTTGACTACCTGCCAGCTGATGCCTTGCTGGTGATCGACGAGTCCCACGTCAGCGTGCCGCAGGTCGGTGCCATGTACAAAGGCGACCGTTCGCGCAAGGAAACCCTGGTGGAATACGGTTTCCGCCTGCCGTCGGCGCTGGACAACCGGCCGATGCGTTTCGACGAGTTTGAAAACATCAGTCCGCAGACGATTTTCGTTTCGGCAACGCCTGGTAACTATGAGGCCGAGCATGCCGGTCGAGTGGTTGAGCAGGTAGTGCGACCGACCGGTTTGGTAGACCCGCAGATCGAGATCCGTCCGGCGCTGACTCAGGTTGATGATTTGCTGTCGGAAATCGCTAAGCGCGTGGCGCTGGAAGAGCGGGTGCTGGTGACCACGCTGACCAAACGTATGTCCGAAGACCTCACCGATTACCTGGCCGACCACGGCGTGCGGGTGCGTTATCTGCACTCGGACATCGATACCGTGGAGCGGGTGGAGATCATCCGTGACTTGCGCCTGGGCACCTTTGACGTACTGGTGGGGATCAACCTGCTGCGTGAAGGTCTGGACATGCCCGAGGTGTCGCTCGTGGCGATTCTCGATGCGGACAAGGAAGGCTTCTTGCGTTCCGAGCGCTCACTGATTCAGACCATTGGCCGTGCGGCGCGTAACCTCAATGGGCGGGCGATTCTCTACGCTGACCGGATCACCGGTTCGATGGAGCGGGCGATTGGCGAGACCGATCGTCGTCGCGAGAAGCAAATTGCCTTCAACCTGGCCAACGGGATTACCCCTAAAGGCGTGTTCAAGGACGTTGCCGACATCATGGAAGGCGCTGTCGTGCCGGGTTCGCGTAGCAAAAAGCGCAAAGGCATGGCCAAGGCCGCCGAGGAAAACGCCCGGTACGAAAACGAGTTGCGCTCGCCGAGCGAGATCTCCAAGCGCATTCGTCAGCTCGAAGAGAAGATGTACCAGTTGGCGCGGGATCTGGAGTTCGAAGCCGCAGCGCAAATGCGCGACGAAATCGGCAAACTGCGCGAGCGGTTGTTGGTGGTTTGATCTGTCTGGAGTTTGCGGTGACTGTGATGCCCTCATCGCGAGCAAGCCCGCTCCCACACTTGATCTGTGTCAGCCCGCGATGGTGTGCTCAGCGCAGATCTAATGTGGGAGCGGGCTTGCTCGCGATAGACGCGACGCGGTCTCAGTGTGCTTCCCCAGCCTTGATCCCCGCTGGCAATGCCTTGGTCAGCAGTATCGCCAACATGCTGATCCCCAACGCAATCCCGACAAAATGAAACGCATCGTTGTAAGCCATGATCGACGCCTGCTGGTGGGTGATCTCGCTGAGCTTGCCTAACGCTGCGGCCTCATTGCCGAATTTTTCGGTCAGCATCGCCATGCGCTCGGCCACCTGCGGGTTGCTCGGGACGATGGATTCGCGCAAATAGTCGAAATAGATCTTGGTCCGGGCGTCGAGCAACGTGGCGAGGAGGGCGATGCCGATCGCGCCGCCGAGGTTTCGCAGGATGTTGAACAGACTCGAAGCCGACCCCGCATCCTTAGGCAAAATGTAGGAAGTGGCGATCAACGAGATGGTCACCATGATCAGCGGCTGACCGAGGGCGCGGATAATCTGGATCTGATTGAATTGCGGCCCGGCAAAGTCCGGGTTGAGTGCCCCGGAGGAAAAACTCGCGAGTCCGAATAACCCGAACCCCACTGTGCAGAGCAATTTGGGCGAGATGAACTTCATCAGCTTGGGCACCAGCGGGATCAGAAACAGCTGCGGCACACCCATCCACATGATCACTTCACCGATCTGCAAGGCGTTGTAGTTCTGGATCTGCGCCAGATACAGCGGCAACAGATAGATCGATCCATACAGCCCGACGCCCATCCCCAGGCTGGAAATACTCGACAACCCGAAGTTACGGTTGCGCAGGATGCCAAGGTTGATCAGCGGATTGGGCTTTGAGATTTGCACGATCACAAAGGTAATCAGGCTGAGCAGCGCAATGCTGCCGAGGGCGACGATCAGGTTCGACTCCAGCCAGTCCTTGCGATGACCTTCCTCAAGAAACACCTGCAAACAGCCCAGGCCCACACCGAGGGTGAGAATGCCGAGGTAGTCGGTGCTCTTGAGCAATTCCCAGTGAGCTTCCTTTTTCTCCAGACCGTAGAGCAGCCCGGCGATCATGAGCAGTCCGGGCGGGACGTTGATGTAGAAGATGTATTGCCAGCCCCAGTTTTCGGTGAGCCAGCCGCCAATGGTCGGGCCGATGGAGGGCGCGAAGGTGGCGGTCATCGCGAACATGGCCATGCCTTTGGCACGGTGATGTTCGGGGAGTTTGATCAGGGTCAGGGTGAACGCCAGTGGAATCAGCGCGCCACCGGTGAAGCCTTGCAAGGCACGAAAGACGATCATGCTCTCCAGGCTCCAGGCCATGGAGCACAGCAAGGAGGCCGCCAAAAAGCCCAGCGAAACCCAGACCGCCAGTCGCCGTGCAGACAACAGCTGCACCAGCCAGGCAGTCAGGGGGATCATGATGATCTCCGCCACCAGGTACGAGGTGGAAATCCACGAGCCTTCTTCCAGAGTGGCCGACAGCGCGCCCTGAATGTCCTTGAGCGAGGAATTGGTGATCTGGATATCCAGCACCGCCATAAACGCGCCGAGCATCACGCTCATCACCGCAATCCAGTCGCGCCGGGTCGGTTCGCCGGCCGGGCGGATCAGCTGATCACCGGCCATTTTCGGCGTCGGCTTTGATGTTGACTTTGACGGTGGCCGACATGCCCGGGCGGATTTTGCCGTGCAGCGGGTTATCAGCGGCAAAGGTCAGCTTGACCGGGATGCGCTGAACCACTTTGGTGAAGTTGCCGGTGGCGTTGTCCGGCGGCAACAGGCTGAATTGCGCACCAGAGGCGGCGAACAGGCTGTCGACCCGGGCCTCGATCGGTGTGTCGCTATAAGCATCGAAGGTCAGCTCGGCTTTTTGCCCCGGCTGCATATGGCCGATCTGGGTTTCCTTGAAGTTGGCCTGAATCCAGATGTCCTGATCCGGCACGATCGACAGCAAGTAGGCGCCGGCTTGCACGTATTGGCCGTTGCGGGCCGCGCGTTGACCGATCAGACCGCTGATCGGCGCATGGATTTCGCTGCGGGTCAGGTTCAGCTCGGCCTGAGCCAGGTCAGTGCGGGCGTTGGCGATCTGCGCGTCGAGGCGTTTTATCTCGGCGCTGAGGGCGTTGACCTGCTGGCGCTGACCTTGCGCGTCAGCCTGAGCCTTGGCGACTTGCGAGCGTGCGATGTGGTTGTCGGCGGAGAGGGTGGTGACCCGTTCTTCCGAGACATAACCCGGTTTGCGCAGGGTTTGCGCACGGGACAAGTCGATCTGTGAGCGACCGAGGCTGGCCTGGCTGGAGGCGACCTGGGCGTCACTGGCGGCGATCAGGCTGGCCTGTTGGGTCAGCTTGCTCTGGGCTTGCAGGCGCTCGGCCGCACGGGTGGCCAGCGTGGCGTTGGCGCGGTCGACGGCGAGGTGAAAGTCATCGTCTTCGAGTTTGATCAGCAACTCGCCTTTTTCCACGTGCTGGTTGTCGCGCACCCGTACTTCGTCGATGCGTGCGGCCAGTTGGCTGGACACACGGGTGATTTCGCCCTGGACATAGGCGTTATCGGTGCTTTCATAAAATCGTCCCTTGAAGAACCACTGGGCGAAGAAACCCAGTGCGATCAGCAGGACGATAAACAGAAAAATAAACAGGCGACGCTGAAGTTGGGCAGGCATGGGCAGGCTGTAGTCGAAAGGTGTAAAGAAATTTAACAGGGGGCGAATCTGGCATATAGCCAGTTATGGGTAAATGCCATTGGGTGATAATTGGCCATTCAGCGGCGTTAGAGCGGTTTGTAGCCTCAACCTTGGCTTAAATGCCCTGTTCGCTGGAGCCGGGTCGGTTTCGCCTGTTACCATTCGCCCCTTGTTTCATCTCCGCTTTTTATATTCTTTCCGAGACATGCCATGACCATCGTCCGCACTCGCATCGCGCCATCGCCTACCGGCGATCCCCACGTCGGCACCGCTTACATCGCTTTGTTCAATTACTGCTTTGCCAAGCAGCATGGCGGTGAGTTCATCCTGCGGATCGAAGACACCGATCAATTGCGCTCGACTCGCGAATCCGAACAGCAGATTTTCGATGCCTTGCGCTGGTTGGGCATCAACTGGAGCGAAGGCCCGGATGTTGGCGGCCCGCACGGCCCGTATCGCCAGAGCGAGCGCGGCGATATCTATCAGAAGTATTGCCAGCAGCTTGTAGAGTTGGGTCATGCCTTCCCGTGCTTCTGCACTGCGGAAGAGCTGGACCAGATGCGCGCCGAGCAAATGGCTCGCGGTGAAACCCCGCGTTACGACGGCCGCGCGCTGTTGCTATCGCCAGAGGAAGTGCAGCGTCGCCTGGCAGCCGGTGAGCCGCATGTGATCCGCATGAAGGTGCCGACCGAAGGCGTCTGCGTAGTGCCGGACATGCTCCGTGGCGACGTGGAGATCCCGTGGGATCGCATGGACATGCAAGTGCTGATGAAGACCGACGGCTTGCCGACTTACTTCCTCGCCAACGTGGTCGACGATCACCTGATGGGCATCACTCATGTGCTGCGCGGTGAAGAATGGCTGCCGTCGGCGCCGAAACTGATCCTGCTCTACGAATACTTCGGCTGGGAACAACCGGAGCTGTGCTACATGCCGCTGCTGCGTAATCCGGACAAGAGCAAGCTGTCCAAGCGCAAGAACCCGACCTCGGTGACCTTCTACGAGCGTATGGGCTTCATGCCGGAAGCGATGCTCAACTACCTGGGCCGCATGGGCTGGTCCATGCCCGACGAGCGTGAGAAGTTCTCGCTGCAGGAAATGGTCGATAACTTCGATTTGTCGCGGGTTTCCCTGGGCGGGCCGATTTTCGATGTCGAGAAGCTCTCCTGGCTCAACGGCCAATGGCTGCGCGACCTGCCGGTGGAAGAGTTCGCCAGCCGCGTGCAGGAGTGGGCGCTGAACCCTGAATACCTGATGAAAATCGCGCCGCACGTGCAAGGCCGGGTCGAGACGTTCAGTCAGATCGCGCCGCTGGCCGGGTTCTTCTTTGCCGGTGGCGTGACGCCGGACGTCAAGCTGTTCGAGTCCAAGAAGCTCTCGGGTGACCAGGTTCGTCAGTTGATGCAGTTGATTCTGTGGAAGCTGGAAAGTCTGCGTCAGTGGGAGAAGGACAGCATCACCGCGACCATTCAAGCGGTGGTCGAATCCCTGGAGCTGAAGCTGCGTGACGCCATGCCGCTGATGTTTGCAGCGATTACCGGTCAGGCCAGCTCGGTGTCGGTGCTCGATGCGATGGAAATCCTCGGCCCGGACCTGACGCGTTTCCGTCTGCGCCAGGCCATCGACTTGCTCGGTGGCGTGTCGAAGAAGGAAAACAAGGAGTGGGAAAAACTCTTGGGCGCCATCGCCTAAAAGGGCTGATTCAGCTCATTTCCCCGTAGGAGCTGCCGCAGGCTGCGATCTTTTGATCTTTTGGTATTCTCTGCTGGCGCCAAAAGATCGCAGGCTGCGCCAGCGCCTACGCGGTATGTGCAAGAACACCGTTACGTAGGAGCTGCCGAAGGCTGCAATCTTTGCCAAAGCACCCCGTTTTCTGGGGGATGGACGGTAAGTGATTGTTATGCCGACGAAAAATTTTGAAATTTGTTGAAAAATTATTTGACAGGTTTGCGCCTCACGCTTAACATGCGCCCCGTCCACAACGTGGGGCTATAGCTCAGCTGGGAGAGCGCTTGCATGGCATGCAAGAGGTCAACGGTTCGATCCCGTTTAGCTCCACCAAATTGTACAGTTCAAGGTCTGGCCACACCGGCCTTGAATTGATCGGGTTCAGCCTGATCATGTTGTATAGAAGGGTTTTGCGTCCCCTTCGTCTAGTGGCCTAGGACACCGCCCTTTCACGGCGGTAACAGGGGTTCGAGTCCCCTAGGGGACGCCAGTTTTACAGAAGCAGTGTTGAAAAATGCTGCTCCGCCGCGAGGCGAAAAATCTGGGGCTATAGCTCAGCTGGGAGAGCGCTTGCATGGCATGCAAGAGGTCGACGGTTCGATCCCGTCTAGCTCCACCAATTTTACAGTTCAAGGTCTGGCCACACTGGCCTTGAATCGATCAGACTCAGCCTGATCACGTTGTATAGAAGGTTTTGCGTCCCCTTCGTCTAGTGGCCTAGGACACCGCCCTTTCACGGCGGTAACAGGGGTTCGAGTCCCCTAGGGGACGCCACGATTACCCGCTCTGCGGGATTTATAGGGGTCATTCAATTATTGAATGGCCCTTTTGTTTGTCTGGCATTCGCCAATTCTCCCTTTCTTCAACACTCTGTTCTCAAGCGCTCTGTCACTCAAAAAGTGGCTCTTCTGACCAGCGGTCACTGCAATGACTTGCGAAAATTTATTATGAGAATAATATTTCAATCGTAATATTCGGAGGCAACGATGAACGATAAAAAAGCTCAAACCCGCGAACGCATCCTGAAGGCCGCAAGTGCAGCGCTGATTCAGCGCGGTCCGGCCGAACCTAGCGTGGGAGAGATGATGGGCGCCGCCGGGCTTACAGTGGGTGGCTTTTATGCACACTTTGAAAGCAAGGATGCGCTGATGCTGGAGGCGTTCAAGCAACTGCTTACTCAGCGCCGTGACTTGATCGCGCAAATGGATGCCGAGTTGACTGGCGAGGAGCGTCGCGCGTTGGTCGCCGCGTTCTACCTGTCGCGAAAACACCGTGATTCAACTGACCATGCCTGCCCGATCCCGGCCTCGATCGGGGAGTTGGGTCGCCTGCCCGACGACTTTCGACAGGCACTCAACGAGCACGTGGAACTGATGGTCGCGCAACTGGCGGCCAGCCCGGAAGACACCGACAAGGCCTTGGCCGATATCGCCCTTATGGTGGGCGGCCTGGCACTGGCTCGGGCCTTGGGCCCGGGTGAGTTATCCGATCGATTACTGCGTGCCGCCAAGTCGGCGGTGCTGTGACCTGAAGCGAAAGCCTGAGGAGATGAGCGATGAGCACTTTAAGTTGGGTTCGTGGCGTTAATGGCACCTTGGGTTGGTTTGCGCCACGGTTGGTAGCGAAAAAGATGCGGTTGGCGTTCATGACGCCGCGCGAGCTACCGCCGCGGGATTGGGAATTGCCGTTGCTGGCAAAATCCGAGCGGATCACCTTGCGTTTTGGACTTTCGGCGTTGCGCTGGGGGCAGGGGCCAACCGTTCTGTTGATGCATGGCTGGGAAGGCCGGCCGACGCAATTCGCCAGCCTGATCTCAGCGCTGGTCGACGCCGGCTACACCGTGGTCGCGCTGGACGGCCCGGCCCACGGTCGATCTCCTGGTAGTGAGGCAAATGTCGTGTTGTTCGCCCGCGCCATGCTCGAGGCTGCAGCGGAATTGCCACCGCTGCAGGCTGTCATCGGTCACTCCATGGGAGGTGCCAGCGCCATGCTGGCGGTCCAGTTGGGCTTGAAAACCGAAACCCTGGTCAGCATCGCCGCACCTGCCCGCATATTGGGTGTGCTGCGCGGTTTTGCCCGCTATGTGCGCTTGCCGCCGAAAGCGCGTTCAGCCTTTATCCGGCAAGTTGAGCAGGAGGTTGGCATGCAAGCGTCCCGGCTCGATGTGGCCCACTATCAATTGGATATGCCAGGTCTGATCGTGCATGCCGAGGATGATCGCTTTGTCCTGGTCAATGAGTCGCAGTTGATTCACGAGGCCTGGTTTGACAGCCGTCTGTTGCGCCTGGAAGAGGGCGGCCATCAGCGTGTACTGGCTGACCCTCGCCTGATTGAGGGCGTGCTGGCCTTGCTTGCCGGGCGCAGTCTGCAATCGCGCCAATCCGCCTGAGCATCCGTTACACTGCCCCGGTCGAATTTATCTGACCGGGGAGTTGGGGCATGGGCTGGGATCTGGCAACGCCATTTATCATTGATCTGCAGGTGGGTGCTGAGGACATTGACGGGCTTGGGCATGCCAATAACGCGGTGTATGTCACCTGGCTCGAGCGCTGCGCCTGGCGTCATTCGCAGCGCCTGGGGCTGGACCTGACCGAGTACCGGCGGCTGGACCGGGCGATGGCCGTGGTGCGCCACGAGATTGATTACCTGGCCGCTGCCTACGAAGATGATGAGCTGCAGTTGGCGACCTGGATCGTCGACTGGGATGAACGCCTGAAAATGACCCGGCGCTTTCAATTGGTCCGCCCAAGCGATAACACTACCTTGCTCCGCGCCCAGACCACGTTCGTGTGTATCGAGCTGTCCAGTGGTAAGCCCAAACGTATGCCTGCAGAATTTATCGAGGGCTATGGCCCGGCATTAATCTAATGTGAGAGCGGGCTTGCTCGCGATGAAGGCACCGCGGTTGTTCAGAAGCACCGCGTCATCGTTCATCGCGAGCAAGCCCGCTCCCACACTCAATCAGCGATGTTCTGCAAATTTCGTCTGAGAATCCAGTAAACTGCCGCACGTTTTTCGTTGAGTGTTATCCATGCAAATTGCTTTGGCGCCCATGGAGGGGTTGGTCGACAACATCCTGCGGGACGTGTTGACCCAGGTCGGCGGTATCGATTGGTGCGTGACCGAATTCATCCGCATCAACGATCGCCTGCTGACCCCTGCTTACTTCCACAAGCTGGCCCCTGAGTTGCTCCACGGTGCGAAGACCGCTGCCGGCGTGCCGTTGCGCGTGCAATTGCTCGGCTCCGACCCCGTATGCCTGGCGGAAAACGCCGCACTGGCCTGCGAGTTGGGCTCGCAAGTCATCGACCTGAACTTCGGCTGCCCGGCCAAGACCGTCAACAAGTCTCGCGGCGGGGCAGTGCTGCTCAAAGAGCCGGAACTGCTGAACGCTATCGTCGCCGAAGTCCGTCGCGCGGTGCCGGCGCATATCCCGGTGACGGCCAAGATGCGCCTGGGCTTCGATAGTCCGGACGGCGCGCTGGTGTGCGCCACAGCCCTGGCCGAGGGCGGCGCCGCGCACATCGTCGTACATGCACGGACCAAGACCGACGGCTACAAGCCCCCAGCCCATTGGGAGTGGATTCCACGGGTCCAGGAAGTGGTCAAAGTGCCAGTATTTGCCAATGGCGATATCTGGAGTGTCGAAGACTGGCGCCGCTGCCGCGAGATCAGCGGTGTCGAAGACATCATGCTCGGTCGCGGTCTGGTGTCGCGTCCGGATCTGGCGCGGCAGATTGCGGCGGCGCGAGCCGGCGAAGAAATTGTCGAAATGTCCTGGGTCGATCTGCAGCCGATGCTTCAGGAATTCTGGGCACAAGCCGTCGCACAACTGACTCCGCGTTCGGCGCCGGGCCGTTTGAAGCAGTGGCTGGCGATGCTGACACGTAATTACCCTGAAGCGGTTGAGCTGTTCACGGCGATGCGCCGGGAAACCGATCTGGATCAGGTCGGGCGTTTGCTGGGCGTTCAGCGCACCGAAGCAGCCTGAAATTTCCCCAATCAACGGGACGGAAAAGCCGGCCTTGCAACACTAAAACCGCTGCAAAAAAGGGCGTCACATCGACGCCCTTTTTTTGTGCCCGCTATTTCAGCAGCTTCTTGAACTCTTCCAGTGGTAGCGGCCGGCTATACAGGTAGCCCTGATACAAATGGCAGCCCAGACCTTGCAAGAACTCAAGCTGCTCCGAGGTTTCCACCCCTTCGGCGATCACCGCCAGATCGAGGCTGAGGGCCATGGCGACGATGGCGCGGATGATTTCCGCGTCGTTCGGGTCAGTGGTGGAATCGCGGACGAAGGATTGATCGATCTTTAGGGCATCCACAGGCAGGCGCTTGAGGTAGGTCAGCGAGGAGTAGCCGGTACCGAAATCGTCCATGGCAAAGCTCACGCCGAGCTTTTTCAAACGACGCATCTTGTTGACGGTGTCGTCGAGATTCTGAATCACAATCCCTTCGGTGATCTCCAGTTTCAATAGCGAACAGGGCAGTTGTTGGTTGCTCAGGCTGCGTTCGATTCGTTCGACGAAGTCGTTCTGGCGAAACTGCCGTGGACTGATGTTTACGCAGAGGCTGAAGTCGAGCGGGTCGACCCGGCCTTCGTCTATCAGTTGGCGGAAAGCCTGGCAGGCCTCATCGAGAATCCAGGTGCCGACCTCCAGGATCAGTCCGCTTTCTTCCAATACTTTGATGAACTCCGTGGGGGGTTGTGCACCCAACTCGGGGTGTTGCCATCGAACCAGTGCTTCGGCGCCCACAATGCGGTCGTTGCGGGCATCGATTTGCGGCTGGAAGTGCACGCTGAACTCGCCTCGTGAGAGGGCAAGGCGCAGGTCGGTTTCCATGCGCAGTCGCTCGCTGGCAGCTTTTTGCATGGTGCTGTGGAACATCTGCGTGGTATTGCGCCCTGAATCTTTGGCGCGGTACAGGGCGATGTCCGCGCGCTTGAGCAGGTCGGCCGGGGTCGAGCCGTGATCGGGAATCAAGGCAATGCCGATGCTTGGCGTGACTTGTAGCCGTTGACCGTCGAGGAACATCGGTTCGGACAGTAACTCGCGCAAGGTGTCGGCCAGCTCCCGGACTTGATCGCTGACTTCGTTGCGGGTGCCTTCCAGTCCGCTGAGCAAGACCACGAACTCGTCGCCCCCAAGGCGCGCAACGGTGTCCTCCATGCGCACGCTGGCCTCAAGCCGGGCGGTGATGATTTTCAGCACCGTATCGCCCACCGGGTGGCCGAGGGAGTCGTTGATGTGCTTGAAGTGATCGAGGTCGAGGAACAGCAGGGCGCCACGCAGGTTGTGCCGTTTGAGCAGCGCGATCTGCTGGCTCAGTCGGTCCATCAGCAATGCGCGGTTGGGCAGGTTGGTCAGTGGGTCGTGGTAAGCCAGATGGCGGATCTGCGCCTCGGCATTCTTCAGCAGGCTGACGTCGCGCGCCGTCAGTAGCAGGCACGGAGTTTCATTCAGGGTGATGGGCTCGACGGAAACCTCGACCGTGAGAATGTCCCCGCGTTTGTTGCGGCCGAGCATTTCCAGGTGATGAACCCGGCCTTTTATCTTCAATTCGGCGAGCAAGGTCGAGCGCTGTTTCTCTTCGGCCCAAATACCGACTTGATACACGGTGCACCCGATCACCTCGTCCGCGCGGTAGCCGGTCAGTCGACAGAAGCCGTCATTGACTTCCAGGTAGCGTCCGGAGTCGCGTTCGGTGA
This sequence comes from Pseudomonas sp. H11T01, assembly GCF_048515765.1. Lineage (NCBI taxonomy): Bacteria > Pseudomonadati > Pseudomonadota > Gammaproteobacteria > Pseudomonadales > Pseudomonadaceae > Pseudomonas > Pseudomonas sp. H11T01. The sequence continues at coordinate 181,409 of NZ_JBLYED010000013.1, forward strand.
TGGTGATGGCGTCGGGGCTGGAGTGAAAGGCCTTGGCGAACTTCTCTTCGCTGGCCTTGAGCGCGGCCTCGGAGCGTTGCTGTTGGGTGATGTCGCGCAATGTGGTGACGATGCAAGGCTGGTCGCCGACGCTGATCTGGCGACTCGAGATCACGCAGGTCAAGGCTTGTCCGTCTTTGTGATGAACAACCACCGCGACATTGTTCAGCGCCTGCTCTCGGATGACTTGCTCGATGCGTTGCCGGCGCTTCACCGAGTCGTCCCAAAGCCCGATCTCATCAGCGCTGCGGTCCATGACATCGGCGGCGGTCCAGCCAAATGTCTGGGTAAAGCTGGAGTTGATCTCGATGAACTGGCCGGTGTCCTGGCGTGTCACGCAAATCGGGTCCGGGCTGACCTGGAACAGGCTGGCGAATTTCTCTTCGGAGGCGATCAGACGTTGCTCGCGCTCAACCTGGTCGGTGATGTCCAGCAAGGTGCCGGCCATGCGCAACGGATTGCCATCTTCGTCGCGGTAGAGCCGGGCACGGCTTTCCAGGTAGCGCGAGCTGCCGTCTGCCAGCTGCACGCGATAGGTCAACTGATAGTTGCCGGCCGGTCCCTCCCGCAGGCTGCGGTAGGCATTGCGCATGCCGTCGCGCTCTTCACCGGGGACGCCTTCAAAAAAATCATCGAAGGGCTCGTGAAAAGGCTTGGGATCCAGGCCATGAAGCTGTGCGGCGCGTGCCGAGCCATACAGCATGCCGCTGGGAATGTGCCAGTCCCAAGTGCCCAACTGGGCGGAGTCCAGTGCCAGGTCAAGGCGCTCCTGGCTGTCTTTCAGGGCTTGTTCGGCGTTTTTGCGTTCGCTGGTGTCCAGGAAGGTGCTGAGCAGGTAAGGCTGACCCTCCAGCTCGACCTTTTGCGCGCTGAGAATGCCGTCGTGGATTTGCCCGCTGCTGGCACGAAACTGCACCTCCATGTTGATCAGTTCGCCTTTGGCTTTAGTCGCTTTGATCAGTTGGGCTCGCTGTTCAGGATCGACCCAGAGGCCCAGTTCAAGTGTCGTGCGGCCGATTGCATCTTGTACCGGCCAGCCAAACAGGCTTTCGAAATATTGATTGGCCTCACTGATCAGACCGTCTTCCTGGCGGGTCAGCAGCACCATGTTAGGGCACAGATGAAACAGCGTGGCGAAGCGTTTTTCCGAGCTGCTCAAGGCTTGTTCGCGCTGGCGTTGATGGGTGATTTCGCGAATCACGCCGATCATTCGCGGTTTGCCGTTCTTGTCCGGCAGCAGGCTGCCGTTGATCTCCAGCCAATGCAGGCTGCCGTCCGGCCAGCGGATTCGGTGATGCATCGCCTGCTCCAATGGCGCTCCAGCGACCACGGCCTGAAAGGCGCGCATGGCTTTGGCCCGATCCTCGACGGGCAGCAGATCCAGATATTCCAGGTCGGCTGGCAGTGGTTGCCGCGGGTCGAAGCCAAACAATGCCTGCGTGCCGCGTGACCAACTGATTTGCCCGCGTTCTATGTCCCAATACCAGGCACCCAGGCGCGCGCCGTTCAGCGCGGCGAGCAATTGTGGGGCACTTTCCCAGCTCTGTTCCGACGTTTTCGGGTCGAGTGCCCGAATACGCGGCATAGGGGGGGGGCGAGAGCGATCAGCGGGTTTGTGCATTGGCAGCAGGCCTTAGGCTGAATAGGGCGTTTAGCACGAGGGTTCCAAACAATAACGGGCAGCACAACTTATGCCTAGGTCCGTGGCAAATCGATTTGTGCATCCAGTAAGGCCATGAAAGCCCGCGCAGCATTCGACAGTGTCCGTTCGGTGTGCAGGATATAGCCTAGCTGGCGAGTGAGTTGTATGCCCGGTAAAGGAATGCGCGCCACCTGATCGTCGAGCATAGTGCGCGGTAAAACACTCCAGGCCAGACCGATGGAGACCATCATCTTGATGGTTTCCAGATAGTTGGTACTCATGGCGATATTCGGCGTCAATCCCTGAGCTTCGAACAGGCGCTGGACAATGTGGTGGGTAAAAGTGTTACCACCAGGAAATACTGCCGGATGCAGGGCAATGTCGGCCAGGCTGACCGCGCCATTGCTGACCAGCGGATGTTCGGGGGCGGCAACGAAGTCCAGCGGGTCGTCCCAGACCGGCGTCGCCCTCACCAGTGCGTGCGGCTCTGGTGCAAGCGTGATCACCGCCAGTTCGGCGCGGCCATGGAGGATTTCTTCGTAAGCTACTTCCGAATCGAGGAACTGAATATCGAGCGCTACCTCTGGATAGCGCCGGGTAAAGGCCCGCAACAACGGCGGCAGGCGGTGCAGGCCAATGTGGTGACTGGTGGCCAGGGTCAGCCGACCGGTGACCTCGCCGGTGAGGTTGGTGAGGGCTCGGCGGGTGTCATCCAGCACGTTGAGGATCTGATAGGCCCGGGGCAACAGGGCGCGCCCGGCTTCAGTCAGGCTGACTTCCCGACCCAGACGGTCGAACAATCGCACCTTGAGTTGCTGCTCCAGCCCGGCGATGCGTTTGCTGATCGCAGGCTGCGTCAGGTGCAGGCGTTCGCCGGCACCGGAGAAGCTACCGGTCTCGGCGATCGCGATAAAAGCATTAAGGTTGGCCAGGTCCATGGTTGTATTCCAAATGGTTATCCAAAGCATGAAAAATATGAATTTGAGTTATTTAATGTAACGCCATAGGATCGACCTCACAAGCCAAGGGGTTATTGAGATGCATCAAAACCCACGGCATAGAAACAAGCTGATGAGGACCGTCTGATGGCCGGCAAAACGCTGTACGACAAGCTCTGGGATTCGCATTTGGTTAAACAGCGCGACGATGGCTCGGCGCTGATTTATATCGATCGTCACATCATTCATGAAGTGACCTCGCCACAAGCCTTTGAAGGCCTGCGTCTGGCCGGGCGCAAGCCTTGGCGTATCGATGCCAACATCGCGACCCCGGACCACAACGTACCGACCACCCCGGAGCGTAAAGGCGGTATCGAAGCCATCGTCGACCAGGTCTCGCGTTTGCAGGTTCAGACCCTTGACGACAACTGTGACGAATACGGCATCGTCGAATTCAAGATGAACGACATCCGTCAGGGCATCGTCCACGTGATCGGCCCGGAGCAGGGCGCAACCTTGCCGGGCATGACCGTCGTCTGTGGCGATTCCCATACCTCGACCCACGGCGCATTTGGTGCGTTGGCTCACGGGATCGGCACTTCCGAGGTCGAGCATGTGCTCGCCACTCAGTGCCTGGTCGCGAAAAAAATGAAGAACATGCAGGTTGTAGTCGAAGGGCAATTGCCGTTCGGTGTGACCGCCAAAGACATCGTGCTTGCGGTGATCGGCAAGATTGGCACTGCCGGCGGCAACGGCCACGCCATCGAGTTCGCCGGTAGCGCGATTCGCGATCTGTCGGTCGAAGGCCGTATGACCATCTGCAACATGGCCATCGAAGCCGGTGCACGGGTGGGTCTGGTTGCTGCGGACGAAAAGACTGTCGCTTACGTCAAGGGCCGTCCGTTTGCTCCGAAAGGCGCGGAATGGGACTTGGCGGTCGAAGCCTGGAAAGATCTGGTGTCCGACGCCGATGCGAAGTTCGACACCATCGTTGAGCTCGACGCCACTCAGATCAAGCCGCAAGTCAGCTGGGGCACGTCCCCGGAAATGGTGCTCGCGGTTGATCAGAACGTGCCGGACCCGGCTAAAGAGCCCGATCTGGTGAAGCGTGGCTCTATTGAACGCGCCTTGAAGTACATGGGTTTGAGCGCCAATCAGGCGATTACCGATATTCAGTTGGACCGTGTGTTCATCGGTTCCTGCACCAATTCGCGGATCGAAGACTTGCGCGCTGCGGCGGTGATCGCCAAGGGCCGTAAAGTGGCCTCGACCATCAAGCAGGCGATTGTGGTCCCGGGCTCGGGTCTGGTGAAGGCGCAGGCTGAACTGGAAGGTCTGGACAAGATTTTCCTCGAGGCTGGTTTTGAGTGGCGTGAACCAGGTTGCTCGATGTGTCTGGCGATGAACCCGGATCGTTTGGAATCGGGCGAGCATTGTGCGTCGACCTCCAACCGCAACTTCGAAGGCCGTCAGGGTGCCGGTGGTCGTACGCACCTGGTCAGCCCGGCCATGGCCGCAGCGGCCGCCGTCAACGGTCGTTTCATCGACGTCCGTGAATTGATCTGAGGAGCGCAGCATGAAAGCTTTTACCCAGCACACTGGTCTTGTCGCGCCTTTGGATCGTGCCAACGTCGACACCGATCAGATCATTCCCAAGCAGTTTCTCAAGTCGATCAAACGCACTGGCTTCGGCCCGAACCTGTTCGATGAATGGCGTTATCTGGACGTGGGGCAGCCTTATCAGGACAACTCCAAGCGCCCGTTGAACAAGGATTTCGTGCTCAACGCCGAGCGTTATCAAGGCGCCAGCGTGTTGCTTGCCCGGGAGAACTTCGGGTGTGGCTCGAGCCGTGAGCATGCGCCGTGGGCGCTGGAAGAATACGGTTTCCGCAGCATCATCGCGCCGAGCTACGCCGATATTTTCTTCAACAACAGCTTCAAGAACGGCTTGCTGCCGATCATCTTGAGCGATGCCGAAGTCGATGAGCTGTTCCAGCAGGTCGAAGCGAATCCTGGCTATCAATTGCAGGTTGATCTGCAAGCGCAGACGGTCACCCGTCCGGACGGCAAGGTCTTGAGCTTTGAAATCGACGCGTTCCGTAAACATTGCCTGCTCAACGGTCTCGACGATATTGGTCTGACCCTGCAGGACGGCGATGCGATTGCCACCTTCGAAGCCAAGCATCGCGCGAGCCAGCCGTGGTTGTTTCGCGACGCGTGATTGATCCGAAGTTGTTGTAGGCAGTTCCGGCCTCATCGCGAGCAAGCCCGCTCCCACACTAAATTTGTGTCGGGCGGGATATTGAAGCCATACCCAATCTAATGTGGGAGCGGGCTTGCTCGCGATGACGGTCGCACAAACAACACAAGACTCACCCTAAAAGGAAGTCACCATGACCAGCAGTCCCCAGCACAGCCAAGTGGTACAAAAGCAATTCGGTGAACAGGCCGCGGCCTATCTGAGCAGCGCCGTGCATGCTCAAGGCACCGAATTCGCGCTGCTACAGGCCGAGCTGGCTGGTCACTCCGATGCAAAAGTCCTGGATTTGGGTTGTGGGGCCGGCCATGTCAGCTTCCATGTCGCTTCGTTGGTGAAAGAGGTAGTGGCTTACGACCTGTCCCAGCAGATGCTCGACGTGGTGGCGGGTGCGGCGGTCGATCGTGGTTTGAACAACGTAACGACAGTGCTGGGCGCCGCCGAGCGTTTACCGTTCGCCGATGGCGAATTCGATTTCGTCTTCAGCCGATATTCGGCGCACCATTGGAGCGATCTCGGTCTGGCCCTGCGCGAAGTGCGGCGGGTGCTCAAGCCGGGTGGAGTGGCGGCGTTTATCGATGTAATGTCGCCGGGCAGTCCATTGTTCGACACGTACCTGCAAAGCGTCGAAGTGCTGCGCGACACCAGTCATGTGCGCGATTATTCTGCCGGTGAGTGGTTGCGTCAGGTCAGCGAAGCGGGTTTGCATACCCGCAGCACCACGCGTCAGCGTCTGCGACTGGAGTACACCTCCTGGGTCGAGCGTATGCGTACGCCTCAGGCGTTGCGGGTGGCGATTCGTGAGTTGCAGCAGGCCATGGGCAACGAAGTGCGCGAGTATTTTGAGATTGAGGCCGATGGTTCGTTCAGTACTGATGTGCTGGTGTTGATGGCTGAACGATAAGCGCCGAACGATAGAATTTTTCCGGGCATGCCTACGGGCATGCCGACTGATGACATGAGGAAAGCATGAGCAAGCAGATTCTGATTCTCCCAGGTGACGGTATTGGCCCGGAAATCATGGCCGAAGCAGTCAAGGTGCTGGAGCTGGCGAACGACAAGTACAGCCTGGGCTTCGAGCTGAGTCATGACGTGATCGGTGGCGCGGCCATCGAGAAGCACGGCGTGCCTTTGGCTGATGAAACCCTGGCCCGCGCTCGCGCTGCCGATGCGGTGCTGCTCGGCGCTGTAGGCGGCCCGAAGTGGGACGCCATCGAACGTGACATCCGCCCAGAACGCGGTTTGCTGAAAATTCGTGCGCAACTGGGGCTGTTCGGCAATTTGCGTCCAGCGATTCTCTACCCGCAACTGGCCGACGCATCGAGCCTCAAGCCGGAAATCGTTGCCGGTCTGGATATCCTGATCGTCCGCGAACTGACCGGCGGCATCTATTTCGGCGCGCCTCGTGGCACCCGCACACTTGAGAGTGGCGAGCGTCAGGCCTACGACACACTGCCTTACAGCGAAAGCGAGATCCGTCGTATCGCCCGAGTCGGTTTCGACATGGCGCGAGTGCGCGGCAAAAAGCTTTGCTCGGTGGACAAAGCCAACGTTCTGGCCTCCAGCCAGCTGTGGCGTGAAGTCGTCGAGCAAGTGGCCAAGGACTACCCGGACGTCGAACTGAGCCACATGTACGTCGACAATGCCGCCATGCAGCTGGTGCGCGCGCCGAAGCAATTCGACGTCATCGTCACCGATAACCTGTTTGGTGACATTCTTTCCGACGAAGCGTCGATGCTCACCGGTTCCATCGGCATGCTGCCGTCGGCGTCGCTGGATGCCAACAACAAGGGCATGTACGAGCCGTGCCACGGTTCGGCACCGGACATCGCCGGGAAAGGCATTGCCAACCCGTTGGCGACCATTTTGTCGGTATCGATGATGCTGCGTTACAGCTTCAATCTGCAGGATGCCGCTGATGCCATCGAGAAAGCCGTAAGCCTGGTGCTGGATCAAGGTTTGCGTACCGGTGATATCTGGTCGGTGGGTTGTGCCAAAGTCGGTACGCAGGAAATGGGCGATGCAGTAGTCGCCGCGCTGCGGAATCTGTAATCTCTTGGGCCCCGCTTGTCGCTGATGTTGGCAAGCGCGCCCACTTTTTGTAAAAGGTGTAGTTGCGATGAAACGTGTAGGTCTGATCGGTTGGCGCGGTATGGTCGGTTCCGTGCTCATGCAGCGGATGCTGGAAGAGCAGGATTTCGATCTTATTGAGCCGGTGTTTTTCACCACTTCCAATGTCGGTGGCCAAGGCCCGTCCGTGGGCAAGGACATTGCCCCGCTGAAGGACGCTTACAGCATTGAAGAGCTGAAAACCCTCGACGTGATTCTGACCTGCCAGGGTGGCGACTACACCAGCGAAGTCTTCCCGAAATTGCGCGAAGCCGGCTGGCAGGGTTACTGGATCGACGCCGCTTCCAGCTTGCGCATGCAGGATGACGCGGTGATCGTGCTTGATCCGGTGAACCGCAAGGTCATCGACCAGCAGCTCGACGCCGGCACCAAGAACTACATCGGCGGCAACTGCACCGTCAGCCTGATGCTGATGGGCCTGGGCGGACTGTTCGAAGCCGGTCTGGTGGAGTGGATGAGCGCCATGACCTATCAGGCGGCCTCCGGTGCCGGCGCGCAGAACATGCGTGAACTGATCAAGCAAATGGGCGCGACCCACACCGCTGTCGCCGATGAACTGGCCAACCCGGCCAGCGCCATCCTCGAAATCGACCGTAAAGTGGCCGAAGCCATGCGCAGCGACGCGTTCCCGACCGAGAATTTCGGTGTGCCATTGGCCGGCAGCCTGATCCCGTGGATCGACAAGGAACTGCCGAACGGTCAGAGCCGTGAAGAGTGGAAAGCTCAGGCCGAGACCAACAAGATCCTCGGCCGCTTCAAGAGCCCGATCCCGGTCGACGGCATCTGCGTGCGGATCGGCGCCATGCGCTGCCACAGCCAGGCGCTGACCATCAAGCTGAACAAAGACGTGCCGATCGCCGATATCGAAGGGCTGATCAGCCAGCACAATCCATGGGTCAAACTGGTGCCGAACCAGCGTGAAATCAGCATGCAGGAGCTGAGCCCAACCAAGGTCACCGGCACCCTGAATGTCCCGGTGGGCCGTCTGCGCAAGCTGAACATGGGGTCGCAGTTCCTCGGTGCCTTCACCGTTGGCGACCAACTGCTGTGGGGCGCGGCCGAACCGCTGCGTCGCATGTTGCGGATTCTGCTTGAGCGTTGATGGTTTGATGTTTTAAAAAAGCCCGTGTCTTGAAAGAGATGCGGGTTTTTTTTATGTTGCCGGTCTGAGGTTTCCTTAGTGTCTGCCAGGCCGTCATCGCGAGCAGGCTCGCTCCCACAGTAGATCTTCAGTGAACACAGATTCTGTGTACAACAAAGATCCAGTGTGGGAGCGAGCTTGCTCGCGATAGGGCCGGCACAGACACCACAAAACCTCCCGTGAATTGCCTGCCCCTCAAACCCCCGGTAAAGTGCCGCTCCCCCGTTTCGCCTGAGGTAGCAACATGAGCCAGTCCTTTGATATTGCCGTGATCGGCGCCACCGGTACTGTCGGCGAAACCCTCGTCCAGATTCTCGAAGAGCGTGATTTTCCGGTTGCCAACTTGCACCTGCTGGCCAGCAGCGAGTCGGCGGGGCATTCGGTGCCGTTTCGCGGCAAGAACATAAGGGTGCGTGAAGTCGACGAATTCGACTTCAGCAAGGTTCAACTGGTGTTTTTCGCTGCCGGCCCTGCGGCTACGCTGAGTTTTGCGCCGCGCGCTACAGCTGCCGGTTGTGCAGTGATTGATTTGTCCGGTGCCTTGCCTGCTGACCAGGCGCCGCACGTCGTTCCGGAAGCCAATGGCCATGTGTTGGCGGGGCTGAAGAAGCCAGTGCAACTGAGCAGCCCAAGCGCATCAGCTACGGCGTTGGCAGTGGTGTTGGCACCGTTGCGTGGTTTGCTCGAGATTCAGCGCGTCAACGTGACGGCCAGCCTGGCAGTCTCCTCCCAGGGTCGCGAAGCTGTTAAAGAGCTGGCCCGGCAAACTGCCGAATTGCTCAACGTCCGCCCGTTGGAACCGCGATTCTTTGATCGGCAGATGGCCTTTAACCTGTTGGCTCAGGTCGGCACCCCTGATGCTCAAGGCCACACGATGTTGGAAAAACGCCTCGTCAGAGAGCTGCGCGACGTACTGACAGAGCCTTTGTTAAAGATTTCTGTCACTTGTATTCAAGCCCCGGTGTTTTTTGGCGATAGCTTTACCGTGACCTTGCAGTCAGCGACCGATATCGACCTCGCAAAGGTCAATGCCGCACTGGATGCTGCTCCAGGTGTCGAGCTGGTCGAAGCGGGTGATTACCCGACCGCAGTAGGTGATGCGGTGGGGCAGGATGTGGTTTATGTCGGGCGGGTTCGGACCGGTGTCGATGACCCGGCGGAACTTAATCTGTGGCTGACGTCAGATAACGTACGCAAAGGCGCGGCGCTCAACGCTGTGCAGTTGGCTGAATTGTTGATAAAAGACCTCCTGTAAAAGATACTTGGCAACAATTTGCAGAATGATTCTGGCTGGGCAGTATGCTTGGCCGATTGCTTGGGGGTGAGCCGCCGTCTGGGGCTTCCAAGGGCATGAATGAAATAATCGCGTGCAGTTTACGCTCGACATTGCGCGCAATGCCTTATGGCAGCGGCTACTACACCTTCTCGCCTGGCCGGGGAGTGTTCAAACAAAGGATGAGGCTATGGTTCAAGTTCGCAAACTGGTGTTAGCAATTGCGGCCGCCTCGGCGCTGTCCTCCGGTATGGCGCAGGCCCTTGGTCTTGGGGAATTGACCCTGAAGTCGACTCCGAACCAGCCGTTTGTGGCGGAAATCGAACTGCTTGATGTCAAGGATCTCACTGCTGGCGAAGTGGTGCCGAGCCTGGCCTCGCCAGAAGAGTTCGCCAAGGCGGGTGTCGATCGTCAGGCATTCCTCAAGGACCTAACCTTCATCACGGTGCTCAATCCCAGCGGTAAAAGTGTCTTGCGCGTGATGTCGAGCAAGCCGCTTTCCGAACCGATGGTCAAATTCCTGGTTCAGGTGATGTGGCCTAATGGCCGTCTGCTGCGCGACTACAGTGTGCTGCTTGATCCCTCGAAGTTCTCTCCACAGACCGCTGATGCTGCTGCTCAACCGGCGCCAGCTCAAGCTGCTGCTGTTAATGCTCCGTTCACCGGGGCAAGCAAGACTGCGCAATACACGACTACACCACACGACACCCTTTGGGAGATCGCCGCGAAAGCCCGTAAAGGTGCTTCGGTCCAGCAGACCATGCTGGCCATTCAGGCGCTGAACCCGGATGCCTTTATCGACGGCAATATCAATCGGCTGAAAACCGGTCAGGTACTGCGTTTGCCGGACCCTGAGCAAAGCACCAGCCTGCCGCAGCCTAAGGCCATTGCTGAAGTCGCCGCGCAGAACACTGCCTGGCGTCACGGCCGCCGCCTGGCCTCGCGACCGCAGCAACTGGATGCCACCAGGCGTGCGCGTGGCGATGCCGCGCCATCGCAGGCGGCAGCCAAAGATAAATTGAGTCTGGTTTCCGCTGATTCTGGCAAAGCTCGCGGCAAAGGCGCTGCTGGCGACAGCAAGGTGCTGAGCAACAAGCTCGCTGTCACTCAGGAAAGTCTCGACACGACCCGGCGCGACAATGCCGAGTTGAAAAGCCGCATGACGGATTTGCAAAGCCAGCTGGACAAGCTCCAGCGCTTGATCGAGTTGAAGAACAATCAGTTGGCCAAGTTGCAAGCCGAAGGTGCGGGCGCTGCTCAGCCTTCGACGGCGATGCCGGCTGAGTTGGTCGCTAATGCTCAGACTGCGGTGACGCCACCGGCAGACGCAGCGCCAGCACCGGCACCTGATGCAGCTACACCTGCAGCTGTACCTGCCGAGGCACCGATTCAAGCGGCGACCCCACCCGCAGAAGAGTCGAAATACAATGACTTGCTGACCAATCCCGTCCTGATGGGGTTGGTCGGTGGCGGCGCGATAGTGCTTCTGTTGCTGCTGCTGTTGCTGGCGCGTCGTCGTAAAGCTCAGCAAGAGGCCGAGAAGCATCTGCGCATGGCGCGTGCCTTGTCAGAGGAAACAGAATTTTCTTCCGATCTGGATTTGCCGGAAAGCAGCTTCGAAGGTCTTGAAGTTCCACCGCCGAGCGTCACGCTCGCTCCAACTCCAGCTCCCATTGCTCCCGTTGTGGTTGTGGCGCCTATTGCCGCACCATTGATAGCGCCTGCAGCTGAGCGTTCGGACGACGTTTTGGCACAAGCGCAATCGCACATCGAGCGCGGTGCGCTGAATCAGGCTGCTGACATTCTGGAAGTGGCCATCAAGCACGAGCCACAGCGCAGCGATCTGCGCTTGAAGCTGATGGAAGTCTATGGCGCGCAGGGCGACCGTGACGCATTTGTCGCTCAAGAGCGTCAGCTGGTTGCTAATGGCAAAAATTACGCTGAAGTCGAACAGCTGAAAAGCCGTTTCCCGACGATGGTTGCAGTGGGGGCGGTCGCAGGTCTCGGCGCAGCGGCAGTGGCTGCTGAGCTGGATGCCCAATACGTCAAGGACCTGCTGCTTGATGAGCCTGAGGCACCCTCCGTGGCTCCGGTTGCAGCGGATGATGAGTTTGATACGGATTTTGATCTGAGTCTGGATGATCTGGAGACGGCTTCTGCGGTGGTGGCAGCGCCAGAGCCTCAGCCTCAGCCTCAGCCCGAGCTTGACGCCTTTCCGTTGGATGACGATTTGAGTTTTGAGTCGGTGTTGCAGCAGCAGACCGAAGCGAAGGGCAGTCTGGACGACCTGTCGGATTTCGACCTTGATCTGGGCGGCGACATGTCAGATTCAATGCTGGCCGATGACGAGTTCCTGCTGAGTCTTGATGATGATCTGAAGGACCTGCCAGCAACTGAGGCGCCAACGGTTGCCAAGGCGTCGATCGATGATCTGGAGCTGCCGGCGGATTTCGATCTGTCTCTGTCTGACGAAATGGATGCGCACGTCGAGCCGGATGCATTCGCCTCCGAGCTGGATGACGTCAATGCCGAGCTTGATCGTCTATCGCAAAGCCTGGAACAACCGCCTATTGCAGAACCGTTCGCCGAGCACCGTTTCACGGCTGAGGACGCAGCAGCGGCCACTGACGAGCCTGAGTTCGATTTCCTCTCGGGTACCGATGAGGTCGCGACCAAGCTGGACCTGGCCCAGGCTTACATCGACATGGGCGACAACGATGGTGCACGGGACATCCTCGGTGAAGTGATCACTGAGGGCGATGAAGGCCAGAAAAGCGAAGCCAAGGAAATGCTGGCACGTATAGCTTGATAAAATACACCCCGTATAACGACCACGGCAGCCATTGAGGCTGCCGTTGTTGTTTCTGGCATAGAGCGCCGTGCGTCCCAAAAGATCACAGCCTGCGGCAGTTCCTTGGTTTTGCGTACGCTTGATAATGTATGGCGTCCGTGGGGCGCGGCCTTATAATGGGCGTCTTTGCGACAATCAGCAGGCTGTAAGTCCTTGGCAAATATAGATAACGCGGCCGCCGAAAGGGCGGCCGCAGGCTTTTCCAGAATCGCTTTGGGTGTTGAATACAAGGGTTCGCGTTATTGCGGCTGGCAGCGTCAGGCTTCCGGTGTTTTGACGGTGCAGGAAACCCTTGAAAATGCCTTGTCCAAAGTCGCCGATTCTCCGGTGTCGCTGATGTGTGCCGGGCGCACGGACGCCGGTGTGCATGCCTGCGGGCAAGTGGTGCATTTCGATACCCAGGCCGAACGCTCGATGAAGGCCTGGGTCATGGGCGCCAACATCAATCTGCCCCATGACATCAGCGTGAGCTGGGCCAAGGTCATGCCAGCCGATTTCCATGCGCGCTTCAAGGCGATCGCTCGGCGCTACCGTTATGTGATTTATAACGATCAGATTCGTCCGGCGCATTTGAACCAGGAAATTACCTGGAACCATCGCCCGCTGGACGTACAGCGCATGGCCGAAGCCGCCGAGCATCTGGTCGGGACTCACGATTTCAGTGCTTTTCGCGCTGGTCAGTGTCAGGCCAAGTCACCGATCAAGAAGCTCCACCATCTACGGGTGACCCAGCACGGCAAGATGATTGTGCTGGATATCCGTGCCGGTTCATTTCTGCATCATATGGTGCGCAACATCGCCGGGGTCCTTATGACCATCGGCGCAGGTGAGCGGCCGGTGGAGTGGGCCAAAGAAGTACTCGAAAGCCGTGTTCGCCGAACCGGCGGTGTGACTGCTCATCCGTACGGGCTGTATCTGGTGCAGGTCGAGTACCACGACGAGTTCGAACTGCCCGAGCGTTTCATCGGTCCACATTTCCTGACCGGTTTCTCGGAACTTGACGGCTGACGCCCGGAAAAGCATTTGCTACCATCCGGGACTTTCTCGGATAAGTCCTGAGGTTCAAACGATATGTCAGCCGTTCGCAGCAAAATTTGTGGGATTACCTGCATAGAAGATGCGTTGGCGGCGGTTGATGCCGGGGCGGATGCGATTGGTTTTGTGTTCTATGCCAAAAGCCCTCGAGCGGTGAGCGTGCAGCAAGCGCGGGCGATCATCGCTGCGTTACCGCCGTTTGTGACCACCGTTGGCCTGTTCGTCAACGCCAGCCGCTGCGAGCTGGGTGAAATTCTCGATGCGGTACCGCTGGATCTGTTGCAGTTCCATGGCGACGAAACCCCGGCTGATTGCGAAGGCTATCACCGGCCCTACATCAAGGCGCTGCGGGTCAAGGCCGGCGATGACATCGCCGCCAGTTGCAAGGCTTATGCGGGTGCCAGCGGTATTTTGCTCGATACCTATGTCGAAGGTGTTCCTGGTGGTACCGGTGAAGCCTTCGATTGGTCATTGATACCGGAGGGCCTGAGCAAGCCGATCATCCTCGCGGGAGGTCTGACTGCAACGAACGTGGCTGAGGCCATTGCGCAGGTCCACCCGTATGCGGTGGACGTCAGTGGCGGGGTGGAGCAGAGCAAAGGCATCAAGGATCACGCGAAGATTCGTGCGTTTATTCAAGCCGTACATAGCAGCAAGTAGTCGATGTGACGGCTGGCAGTCTGCCGCCGTCCATAACACCACTGTACAAAACAGGCTGGTACCCGTCGCTGGACGGGCCGAAATCGAAGTGGCAACCGCTCTGAAGTGGTGGCCGGGATGGCTGAGGGTTTGTTGGGTTGCACGCAGGTCAAGCCTCGCGCTGACCGCGGTAACCAACTGATCATCGCCGCACACGTGAATTTAGCTCAAGGGCATACTCGGGGCTTCGAACGTTAGGCGTTCGGGCTGCCGGTACTGGAGAAAGAAAGCATGAGCAACTGGTTAGTAGACAAACTGATCCCTTCGATCATGCGTTCCGAGGTGAAGAAAAGCTCGGTGCCTGAAGGTCTATGGCACAAATGCCCGTCCTGCGACGCTGTGCTGTATCGCCCGGAGCTGGAAAAGACTCTGGATGTTTGCCCCAAGTGCAACCATCACATGCGTATCGGCGCGCGCGCGCGCATCAATTTGTTCCTCGACGTAGATGGCCGTGCCGAACTGGGTGCTGACCTGGAACCAGTGGATCGCCTGAAATTTCGTGACGGCAAAAAGTACAAAGACCGTCTGACCGCTGCCCAAAAGCAGACCGGTGAGAAGGACGCACTGATTTCCATGAGCGGTACCCTGCTGGGTATGCCAGTGGTGGTGTCCGCGTTCGAGTTCTCCTTCATGGGCGGCTCGATGGGTGCCATCGTTGGTGAGCGTTTTGTTCGTGCCGCCAACTACGCACTGGAAAACCGCTGCCCGATGATCTGTTTCGCCGCTTCTGGTGGTGCGCGGATGCAGGAAGCGCTGATCTCGCTGATGCAAATGGCCAAGACCTCGGCGGTTCTGGCGCGTCTGCGTGAGGAAGGCCTTCCGTTCATCTCCGTGCTGACTGACCCGGTTTACGGTGGTGTTTCCGCCAGTCTGGCGATGCTTGGCGACGTGATCGTCGCTGAGCCTAAAGCCCTGATCGGCTTCGCCGGCCCGCGCGTGATCGAGCAGACCGTGCGTGAAAAACTGCCGGAAGGCTTCCAGCGCAGTGAGTTCCTGCTGGAGCACGGTGCTATCGACATGATCATCGCCCGTCAGGAACTGCGTCCGCGTCTGGGTAACCTACTGGCGCAAATGATGGGCCTGCCGACGCCGGTATTTATTGCCGCCCCGATCGAGACGATCGTAATCCCACCGGTGCCTGCAAACCTATGACCGAACGTACCCTTGGCGACTGGCTCGCTTACCTTGAGCAGTTGCATCCGTCGGCCATCGACATGGGGCTGGAGCGCTCGCAAGAGGTAGCGTCCCGGATGGGGTTGGGCAAACCGGCGCCTCGGGTGATCACGGTTACGGGTACCAACGGCAAAGGTTCTACTTGTGCATTCGTGGCTTCCTTGTTGCGAGCGCAGGGGCTCAAGGTCGGTGTCTACAATTCGCCGCATCTGCTGCGTTACAACGAGCGGGTGCAGGTCAATGGCGTCGAAGCCACTGACGCTGAGTTGTGCGAAGCCTTCGTGGCAGTCGAAGCCGGTCGCGGCGCCATTTCCCTGACTTATTTCGAGATGGGCACCCTGGCGGCGTTTTGGCTGTTTCAGCGTGCAGGTCTCGATGCTGTGGTGCTGGAAGTCGGTCTGGGCGGTCGTCTGGATGCGGTCAACCTGATCGATGCCGATCTTGCGCTGGTGACCAGCATCGGTGTCGATCACTCCGACTGGCTGGGTGATACCCGTGAGTCGGTGGCTTTCGAAAAGGCCGGCATCTTCCGCCAGGGCGCGCCTGCGCTCTGTGGCGATCTCAATCCTCCTCAACCCTTGCTGGACAAGGCGCGCGAGCTCAATTGCCCGTTTTTCCTGCGTGGCCGCGATTTCGATCTGGGTATCACCGAGCGCAACTGGCAATGGCGTGGTCTTGATGCGCAGGGTCATGCTGTTGAGCTGCATGATTTGCCTCTGCTTGATCTGCCGATGGAAAACGCTGCGCTGGCATTGCAGGCTTACCTGTTGCTCGGTTTGCCCTGGCAGGCGGAGCAAATCGTCGAAGCGTTGAAAAAAACTCAGGTAGTCGGTCGTCTTGATCGGCGTCAGTTTGACTGGCACGGCAAGCGTCTGAATCTGCTGCTGGATGTGGGTCATAACCCGCACGCGGCGGAATATCTGGCTCATCGCCTGGCTCGCCGCCCTTTGGTGGGCAAGCGTCTGGCGGTGTTTGGCTTGCTGGCCGACAAGGATCTTGATGGGGTTCTCGCCGAGTTGAATGGTAGTGTCCAGCAGTGGGCTGTTGCCCCGCTGAATTCTGCGCGCAGTCGCCCGGTCGCGGATCTGCAAGCGGCCTTGCAGAACCTTGGTGCGTCAGTGACGTCCTATGAGAGTGTCTCTGCCGCGTTGGAAGGGCAGTGTGCCCAAGCGACGGCCGAGGATGAAATCCTGCTGTTCGGATCATTTTATTGTGTTGCCGAGGCTCTCGAATGGTTAGCCCGGCGCTCCACGGAGGAGGCTGCAAATGGCTTTGCTGGATAACGCTTACAAGCAGCGTATGGTCGGAGCTCTGGTTCTGGTGGCGTTGGCGGTGATCTTTTTGCCGATGCTGTTTTCCCGTCAGGATGAGCAGCGCCAGGTCCGCGTTGAAGCGCCGGCCGCACCTCAAGCGCCTGCTGTTCCGCAGGTGCAGGTTGAGCCGGTGGTCGTGCCTGAGCCGCAAAGCTTGCCGCAAGAGCCGGTTCCGAGTGACGAAGAGATTGCTCAACAGCAAGCGCCGTCGATGCCTATTGCGCCGAGCGTGCCGGTCACCCCGAAAGCTCCTCCGGTCGTTGCCAGCAAACCTGCGACAGTGCCTGCGGCACCCAAGCCGGCTGCTGCACCGCCGGTCGCGCCAGCAATGGCAAAGCCTGATGTGGGTCAAAGCCGAGTCGATGCCAATGGTCTGTCGGTCAGTTGGTCGGTGCAATTGGCCAGCCTGACCAGTCGGGAAAGTGCCGAGAGCTTGCAGAAAACCCTGCGCAGTCAGGGCTATAACGCATACATCCGTTCCGCCGACGGAAAAAATCGAGTATTTGTCGGGCCGCTGATCGAGCGTGCTGAAGCCGATCGTCTGCGGGACTTGCTGAGTCGTCAGCAGAATCTCAAGGGTTTTGTGGTGCGTTTTCAGCCTGAACGTGGTTGAGGCTATCGGCCTCATTTGAAATGCACTGACAATCGCAGCTTACCGACAGGCATGCGCTCTGCTAAAATGCGCCGCCTTATCCGTCTGTAGGCTGCACTGTGCCATTTACCTGGGTTGACTGGGCGATCGTTGCAATAATCGCCATCTCCGCTTTGATCAGTTTGAGTCGCGGCTTCGTCAAAGAAGCACTGTCGCTGCTCACATGGATCATCGCAGGAGTCGTAGCCTGGATGTTCGGTGGCTCATTGTCCCAGTACCTCGCCGGATACATCGAAACACCTTCGGCTCGCGTGATCGCGGGCTGTGCCATCATGTTTGTCGCCACCTTACTGGTAGGCGCAATGATCAATTATCTTATCAGCGAACTGGTTCGCGTCACCGGCCTGTCCGGGACCGATCGGTTTCTCGGCACAGCCTTCGGCGCTGCGCGTGGCGGGTTGCTGGTGGTCGTGGCGGTCGGGCTATTAAGCCTGGGGCCGGTACAGCAGGACGCGTGGTGGCAGGAGTCACGACTCGTGCCAAAATTTCTATTGGTTGCAGACTGGTCCAAAAACCTGATCCTTGGGTGGAGCAGTCAGTGGCTTGCCAGCGGTATCAGCGTACCCGCTGAAATACCGTTCAAGGAATACCTCTTGCCGACGGCCAAAACGCCTCAGTGAGTTGTGTTCAGTTCAGATCCATTAAGTAGGGGTTGCGTCGCATGTGTGGCATCGTCGGTATCGTCGGTAAGTCGAACGTCAATCAGGCGCTGTATGACGCGCTAACCGTCCTCCAGCACCGCGGCCAGGACGCTGCCGGTATCGTGACCAGCCATGACGGCCGGTTATTCCTGCGCAAGGACAACGGCCTGGTCCGTGATGTATTCCATCAGCGGCATATGCAGCGCCTGGTCGGGCATATGGGTATTGGCCATGTGCGTTATCCGACCGCGGGTAGCTCGACTTCGGCCGAAGCTCAACCGTTTTACGTCAACTCGCCGTATGGCATCACCCTGGCGCACAACGGCAATCTGACCAACGTTGAACAGCTGGCCAAGGAGATTTACGAATCTGACCTGCGCCACGTCAACACCAACTCCGATTCGGAAGTCCTGCTCAACGTGTTCGCTCACGAGCTGGCCCAGCGCGGCAAGTTGCAGCCAACCGAAGAAGACGTTTTCGCCGCCGTAACTGACGTACACAATCGTTGTGTGGGTGGTTACGCCGTGGTTGCGATGATCACCGGTTATGGCATCGTCGGTTTCCGTGATCCGCACGGCATCCGTCCGATCGTCTTCGGCCAGCGTCATACCGATGAAGGCGTCGAGTACATGATCGCCTCGGAAAGCGTTTCCCTGGACGTGCTTGGCTTCACCCTGATTCGCGACCTGGCTCCAGGCGAAGCGGTCTACATCACTGAAGACGGCAAGCTGCACACCCGTCAGTGTGCGACCAACCCAAAACTCACGCCTTGCATCTTCGAGCATGTCTATCTGGCCCGTCCGGATTCGATCATCGACGGCGTTTCGGTCTACAAGGCTCGCCTGCGCATGGGTGAGAAGCTTGCAGACAAGATCCTGCGTGAGCGTCCAGAACACGATATCGACGTGGTTATCCCGATTCCGGACACCAGCCGCACCGCGGCACTGGAGCTGGCGAACCATTTGGGCGTCAAGTTCCGTGAAGGCTTCGTGAAGAACCGCTACATCGGCCGGACCTTCATCATGCCGGGTCAGGCTGCACGGAAAAAATCCGTACGCCAGAAGCTCAACGCCATCGAACTCGAATTCCGCGGCAAGAACGTGATGCTGGTGGATGACTCCATCGTTCGCGGTACTACTTGCAAGCAGATCATTCAGATGGCCCGTGAAGCGGGTGCGAAGAATGTTTACTTCTGCTCGGCGGCTCCGGCTGTTCGCTACCCGAACGTCTACGGCATCGACATGCCGAGCGCTCACGAACTGATCGCGCACAATCGCACCACCCAGGACGTCGCAGATTTGATCGGCGCTGACTGGCTGGTGTATCAAGACCTGCCGGACCTGATCGAGGCGGTCGGTGGTGGCAAGGTCAAGATCGAGAGCTTTGACTGTGCGGTGTTCGATGGCAAGTACGTGACCGGTGACATCGACGAGGCCTATTTGAACAAGATCGAGCAGGCGCGTAACGACGCCTCCAAGGTCAAGACTCAGGCAGTCAGCGCGATCATCGACCTGTACAACAACTGATTTAGACATCAAGACTAAGGAGTAGGCAGCATGAGTCAGGATTGGGATGCCGGTCGGCTGGACAGCGACCTCGACGGCGTAGCTTTCGATACCCTGGCCGTGCGCGCCGGTCAGCACCGTACGCCGGAAGGCGAGCACGGTGATCCGATGTTCTTCACCTCCAGCTACGTGTTCCGCACGGCCGCCGATGCGGCCGCACGGTTCTCTGGTGAAGTGCCGGGCAATGTCTACTCGCGTTATACCAACCCGACGGTGCGGGCGTTCGAAGAGCGTATCGCAGCCCTCGAGGGAGCCGAACAAGCGGTTGCCACGGCAACCGGTATGGCGGCGATCCTTGCGGTGGTCATGAGCTTGTGCAGCGCCGGTGATCATGTGCTGGTGTCGCGCAGCGTGTTTGGCTCGACCATCAGTCTGTTCGAAAAGTATTTCAAACGTTTTGGTATTGAAGTCGATTACGTGCCCCTAGCGGAGTTGTCCGGCTGGGATGCGGCCATCAAGGCCAATACCAAATTGTTGTTCGTTGAATCACCGTCTAATCCGTTGGCCGAATTGGTGGATATCGCGGCATTGTCCGAGATTGCCCATGCCAAAGGCGCGATGCTGGTCGTCGACAACTGCTTCTGCACGCCGGCATTGCAACAGCCGTTGAAGCTGGGTGCGGATGTGGTGGTGCATTCGGCCACCAAGTTCATCGATGGCCAGGGCCGTTGCATGGGCGGCGTGGTTGCCGGTCGCGGCGAGCAGATGAAAGAAGTGGTCGGCTTTCTGCGTACCGCCGGGCCGACCCTGAGCCCGTTCAATGCCTGGATCTTCCTCAAGGGGCTGGAAACCTTGAGTCTGCGTATGCGTGCTCACTGCGCCAACGCTCAGATCCTTGCAGAGTGGCTGGAGCAGCAGGACGGTATCGAGAAGGTGCATTACGCCGGTCTGAAGAGCCATCCGCAGCATGAGTTGGCCCAGCGTCAGCAGCGTGGCTTCGGTGCGGTGGTGAGTTTCGAGGTCAAGGGTGGCAAAGAGGGCGCCTGGCGCTTCATTGATGCAACCCGACTGATTTCGATCACCGCGAACCTGGGTGACAGCAAAACCACCATTACCCATCCGAGCACCACCTCTCACGGCCGTCTGGCTCCGCAAGAGCGTGAAGCGGCAGGCATTCGTGACAGCTTGATCCGTATTGCGGTCGGTCTGGAAGATGTCGCTGACCTGCAGGCGGATCTGGCGCGCGGACTGGCTGCTTTGTGATCGAGATGTCCGTGGAGGCGGCTAGCACCAATGGTCGTGTCGCGCTGGTTACTGGCGCGGCGCGTGGCATTGGTCTGGGAATTGCGGCCTGGCTGATCAGCGAAGGCTGGCAGGTGGTGTTGACAGACCTTGATCGCGTGCGCGGTTCAAAGGTTGCCAAGGTTCTCGGTGAAACCGCCTGGTTCATTACCATGGATGTGGCGGACGAGCGGCAGGTCGCCTTGGGCGTTGCCGAGGTGCTCGGTCAGTTCGGGCGTCTTGATGCGCTGGTCTGCAATGCAGCGGTGGCCGATCCGCACAATATCACTCTGGAAAGTCTTGATCTGGCTTACTGGAATCGTGTTCTGGCGGTGAATCTGAGCGGGCCGATGCTGCTGGCCAAGCACTGTGCACCTTACCTGCGTGCTCACTCGGGTGCGATCGTCAATCTGGCCTCGACCCGGGCTGGACAGTCGGAGCCGGATACCGAGGCTTACGCGGCGAGCAAGGGCGGGCTGCTGGCGCTGACCCATGCGCTGGCGATCAGTCTTGGGCCGGAGATTCGGGTCAATGCGGTCAGCCCTGGGTGGATCGATGCTCGAGACCCGGCTGTACGCCGTGCAGAGCCGCTCACGGAAGCTGATCATGCTCAGCACCCGGCGGGCAGGGTGGGGACAGTGGAGGACGTGGCGGCGATGGTGGCCTGGCTGCTGTCGAGGAATGCAGGTTTTGTTACTGGCCAGGAGTTTGTGGTCGACGGTGGCATGACCAAGAAGATGGTTTATCAGTAGGAGCGCAGCGTGCATCGCGATGAGGCTTGCGCGATCGAGCTGTTCGAATGAAAGGCTGTGCGGGAAAGATGAACCAATTTTGTCTTTTTCAGAAAAACTTCAAGCAGGGTATTGACTTAGCTTCGGTATCTGCGTAAATTTCGCGGCCTCAACGAAGCAAAGGGTGATTAGCTCAGCTGGGAGAGCATCTGCCTTACAAGCAGAGGGTCGGCGGTTCGATCCCGTCATCACCCACCACTTCTTGAGAGTTTTGCGAAAGCAAGACGGAAGCTGTTAAAAGCCTCCACCGACGCGCAGCGGTAGTTCAGTCGGTTAGAATACCGGCCTGTCACGCCGGGGGTCGCGGGTTCGAGTCCCGTCCGCTGCGCCATATTTTCCAGACCCGGTTTACCGGGTTTGAGATTGAAAAGCCTCGAAGCTTTCCAGTCAGACGATTTCAAAGGTTCAAATGGACGCAAGTCCAAGCGATACGCAGCGGTAGTTCAGTCGGTTAGAATACCGGCCTGTCACGCCGGGGGTCGCGGGTTCGAGTCCCGTCCGCTGCGCCATATCTGCCTCAAGGCCCACTGAACGCCTTGAAGCTACGAAGAGAGCCACTGGCTTCTTCTGATTGATAGCAAAGACCCTGGTCGAAAGACCGGGGTTTTTTGTGTCCAAAATTTGTGCTTTTCCTCTCCTGCTTCTTTAAGCAAATTCTTTAAACAAAAAAGCCCGTGAAATCGACGTAAGGCGCGCCGTCTGTCAGCTCAAGCGCCTCGCTCGGTTTTCTTGCGACCGATGGCTGGGCATCTGCTGTACTCAAAGCACTTCTACTATTTCCCTTTGCATCGTCAGCAAGGGTTTCTGCATGACCTGAAGTTCTCCAGTACATAAAGACAAGGACGCAATGCATACCGTCCTGAGGATGCTCCATGTCCAACCGTGAGATATCCCGGCGCTCGTTCCTTCAGGGCGGGTTGATTGCGGGCGTCAGCGTTACGCTGACACCGCTCAGTAGCCAGGCTTTAGCTGCCTTGATGGAAAACAGCGTGACTGTCCCGTCTGAGCAATGGCTCGGCACTGACGGCAAGGCGCGCTTTCGTAACGATGCCTTGTCCAAGGTGTGCGGCAGCAAAGTGTTTGCCCGCGACATCCGCTCCAGGGATATGCCCGGCTGGCCGCAACAGCAGGGCCACGCCATGTTGCTGAAAACCATCCGTGCAGATCGTATTTACGATGGCTATGACCTGTCGTTGCTGGGCGCCGAGTTGCAGCCAGACCGTATCGTCACCGCCGAAGACCTGGACAAGGACGGCATCGTTTTTCCGCAAGATCACGCGCCCGATCCGCTGCTGCCTGCTGGCAAGGTGCCAATGTTCATCGGTCATCCGGTGGCGATCCTGATTTGGAACGACTTCGAACGCTTTCGTCAGGCCAAGGCCAAACTTAAATTCAATGACAAGGCCATTCGCTACGGCGCCAAGGTGCCCTATTACGAAGGTGATCCCTACGGCAGCTTCCGTTATGTGCGAGTGGGCGGCGCGACGTCAGCTGATGAAGACGAGTTCGCTAGCCTCAAGGACTCGATCCTGTTCCCGATGATTCGCAACCGTCGTCCGGTGTGGAATTCCCAGCCCGACCTGCGCGGCAACTTGACCGAGCGCGGGTTGTTTTATGCCGATCGTATGAAGCAGCAACTGGAAACCCCGCCAGAGGGGTGGCTGGTCTTTGACGAGCGTTACAAAACGCCTTCCATCGAGCCCGCCGCCATGGAGCCGGATAACGGTAATGGTTGGTACGACCCGGTAAGCAAGACCCTGCACTTTGTCGTTGCGACCCAATGCCCACTCGAAGCGGCGACTGAAACGGCGAAAATGATCGCGCCTTCACGTTTTGGTTTGAGCGCACTCAATATGCATCCTGGCTATACCGTCGGTTACGGTTCCAAGGATCACAACATATTCGTTTACTACGCGGCGTTGGCGGCGTTGTATGGCGCAGGTGTGCCGGTACGGCTGGCCAATGACCGCTATGAGCAGTTCCAGAGCGGCATCAAGCGTCATTCCTTCGATATCCGCTACCAGCTGGCAGTGGACAAGCAGGATTACAGCTTCAAGATCTTTCGGGCCGAAATGAGCGTCGACGGTGGCGGGCGCGCCAACTACAGCTCTTCCGTAGCCGCGGTCGGCGCTACGGCGGCTCAGTCGATTTACTACATGCCGCAGAATGACTTGCAGGTTACCGCCTATCACTCGCGGGGTGTCGAAGCGGGTTCTATGCGCGGTTACGGCACCCTTCAAAGCATGGCGTCTACTGAAATGATGGTGGATGAGATTGCCGGTCGCCTGGGTATCGACGCCATCGATTTGCGCAAGAAGAACGCGCTGCTGTCCGGGATGAAGAACACTCAGGGCGCTGTGCCGGCGGGCGCCTTGCGGCTGCACGAAATACTTGAGAAGGCGGCCGTTCACGACGTCTGGAAAAACCGGAACGAGCGCAAGAAGCAGTTCGACGCGCAAGATCCCGACAATTGGTATGGGGTTGGTTTTGCTATCTGCCAGAAAGATTTCGGTACCGGCTCGGAAGCACCAATGGCCAGCGTTGAGTTTACGGCCGAGGGGCACATTACCTTGCGCCACATTGGTATCGAAATTGGCACGGGCATGTCGACCTCTCAGGCCTTGGTGGTTGCCGATTTCCTCGGTAGTCCGGCAAGCGAAGTGAAAACCGGTGAAACCGACTGGAGTGAACTTCAGCTGACCAGTGGCGGTAACCCGTACACCATGAGCCAGGCCGAGCAAGATGCGGCTTTGAGCAACCCACGTTGGGTCGGCAAGTTGGCTTCGGCGTCGTCCGCGACCAACTCGGCGTACTACTTCAGTCATGCCACCCGTGAAGCTGCGCGGGTGCTTTTCAATCATGGGTTGTGGCCGGTAGCGCTGGAGATCTGGCGACAAGGTCCGTTCGGTGGCCAGGCCAACCCCTATGTCGTGCGTCGTGAGGATGCTCATTGGGTGGACGGCAAACTGACGGCCAACGGTATGGAGCCATTGCCATTTGCGGTGTTGGCCAAACGTGCCCATGAACGGGGGCTGGTGACAGGGGCAACCGTGCATGGTTTCAATCGCTGGAGCTGGGCCGAGGCTGAGTACAGCATCGACGGTGTGCGTGAGCGTCTACCGCTTGATGGTCTGGCGGTCAGATATGGCGACGGCGCGCCGAGTGTGAAGAAGGCACAAATGAACAGCGCCGGCTTCCATCTGCTGGATCGACAGAGCATCGCCTATCCGGCCACTCAGTTAAACAATGCGGCGGTGACCTACTACAGCCCTGTGGCGACGTTGGTCGAGTTGAAAGTGAATAAAGGTTCGGGTGAGGTGCAAGTCCTCAACCATCACTCCTGGCTCGAATGTGGTCGGGTTCTGGTGCCTGAATTGGTCAAAGGTCAGCTCGAAGGCGGTATCGCCATGGGGATCGGCCACGCGTTGCTGGAAGAAATGCCGTTGTACGAAGGCGGACCGGGGGAGGGTGACTGGAACTTCAACCGCTACCGCTTGCCGCGGGCCAAGGATGTTGCCGTCTGGAAACAGACCTCGGAAATCCTTCCTCCATTGTCGCCAAGTGATCCGTCCAAGGGCATTGCCGAGGTAGTGATGATTCCAGTGGTTGGCGCCATCGGCAATGCCGTGGCCCACGCTATCGGCAAACGCGTTCGCGACTTGCCTATCACTCCAGCGCGCATCAAGGAGGCTCTCAATGGCTAACCGTCCGCTTCGACTGACCCTCAATGGTCAATCCGTCGGTCCAGTGGAAGTCCCTGATGATCTGCCGATGATCGATTACCTTCACGAATACCGAAACCTCACCGGCTCACGCCTGGGCTGCGGCCAGGGCATCTGCCACGCCTGCGTGGTGATAGTCGACAATCCCGACGGCACCAGCGAAGAAGTGCGCACCTGCATCACGGGGGCACATTACTTCGAAGGCAAGAAAGTGCGCACGATCGAAGGTCACGCCAGCCGTGACGAAAGCGGCAAGGTTACTGAGCTGAACCCGATCCAGCAGCGCTTCGTTGATGAGTTCGCCTTTCAGTGCAGTTACTGCGCGCCCGGCTTCGTCAACGCCGCCACCGTGCTGGTGGAGAAACTCCAGCGTCAGCCGATCAAGAAGAGCGAGCTGGAACAGGTGATCGAAGACAGCCTCGGTCATCACATCTGCCGCTGCACCGGTTACGTGCGCTATTACAGTGCCACGCGCAATGTGCTGACCGATCTCGGCCTGGTCAAGGAGGGTTGAGCATGGCGCGACTACTTTCCGGCATGGCTGCAGTGGTCGGCCTGAGCGTTTCGCTGATGTCCTTCCAGCGGGTCCAGGCGGCAGATCAGCAGCAGATCAATCGCGGCGAATACCTGGCGCGGGCGGCCGACTGCATGGCCTGCCATACCGCGCCCGGCGGTGCACCCTACGCCGGTGGCCTGCCTATCGTTTCACCGTTTGGCACCCTCTATGGCACCAACATCACCCCGGATAAGGAGCACGGCATTGGCCTGTATAGCGATGATGAATTTTTCGCCGCGCTGACCGAAGGCAAGCGTCGTGATGGCGCCAACCTTTATCCGGCGATGCCCTACACTTCGTATCACCTGATGCCCCGTGAAGATGCCGATGCGATCCACGCTTACCTGATGACGGTTGAACCCATCAATCGCGCAGCGCCGGTGACCAGCCTGAGCTTTCCGTTCAACGTGCGCTTGGGGCTGATGGGTTGGAACATGCTTTATGGCAAAGACGTCAAGCTCGCGCCAGCCGACGGCAAAAGCGAAGCGTGGAAGCGCGGGCAGTACATGGTCGATGTGCTCGGCCATTGCGGCGAATGCCACACACCTCGCGGCTTGCCCGGTGCCATGCAACAGGGCAAGCGCCTGACTGGCGGCCTGCTCAATGGTTACTTGGCGCCAAGTCTGCTCGCCAATGATCTGGCTGCACGGGGCTGGACGCATCAAGACCTGCGCTCATTCCTCAAGCACGGCATGAGCGCGCAGGGCACGATGTTCAATGAAATGTTCCCGGTGTTCCACAACAGCACCCAGAATCTCAATGACCCGGACCTGGCGGCCATGGCGACTTACCTGTTGGGCGATCAGCCTCCGCAGGCCAAGGTGCTGGCCGAAGTGCCGCTGGCAAAAATGACTGAGAGTGCGCAACGCGGTCGCCAGGATTACCTGAACGTGTGTGCCGGATGTCATGGCGTTGCCGGCGAAGGCAAACCGCATATTGCAGTCGCGATGCAAGGCAATACCACTTTGCGCCTGGAAGACCCGCGCAATCTGTCGCGGGTGATCGAGGAGGGTATTGGCGAGCAGCAGTTCGCCGGTTTCGAGCGCATGCAGCCGATGCCGGGTTTCTCCGGCAAGTTGGACAATCAGCAATTGGCCGATCTGCTCAACTACTTGCGTCAGGCCTGGGGCGGGCAGCCGGCCGATTTGGTACTCAGTCAGATCGAGCAGTTGACGGCGGATGCTGCGACTGAGCACAAGGCGCGCTGACATGCAGCAGCTTGCGACAGGTTTTGTCGTTCCGGCGACGACGCTACCGGCTGGCTGTCGACGGTTGCGGGTGGCGCAATCCCGGCCTATGTTCCAAGCGAGGTATTGTCGGCGACTGGCGCGCAATGACTCGCCGCAGGTTGCTGTCCATCCAGTGTGGATTCCCGTAGCGAGGTGATGACATGCCGAACGACTCCCGTCCCGCCGTGCTCGAACTAATCGGCAATACGCCACTGGTGCGCGTCAGCCGCTTCGATACCGGCCCGTGTACGCTGTTTCTCAAGCTCGAATCGCAGAACCCCGGCGGTTCGATCAAGGATCGCATCGGGTTGGCGATGATCGACGCCGCCGAGCGCGATGGTCGTCTGCGACCCGGCGGCACCATCGTCGAGGCCACCGCCGGTAACACCGGCCTCGGCCTGGCCCTGGTCGGCCGTGCCAAGGGTTACCGGGTGGTGTTGGTGGTGCCGGACAAGATGTCCACCGAGAAGGTCCTGCACCTCAAGGCGATGGGCGCCGAGGTGCACATCACTCGCTCCGACGTCGGCAAGGGCCATCCCGAGTACTACCAGGACGTTGCTGCGCGGCTGGCGCGGGAGATTCCCGACGCCTTCTTCGCCGATCAGTTCAACAACCCGGCCAACCCGCTGGCCCACGAGTGCAGCACCGCTCCGGAGATCTGGGCGCAGACTCAGCATGATCTGGATGCCATCGTCGTCGGTGTCGGTTCGGCCGGCACGCTGACCGGGCTGACCCGCTTCTTTCGCCGTGTGCAGCCGAACCTGGTCATGGTGCTGGCCGATCCGCTCGGCTCGGTGGTCGCCGAATACAGCCGCAGCGGTACCCTCGGTACGCCGGGTTCCTGGGCGGTGGAGGGCATCGGCGAAGACTTCATTCCGTCTATTGCCGACCTTTCCAGCGTGCGCCAGGCCTATTCGATCAGCGACGAGGAAAGCTTCGATCACGCCCGCCAACTGCTGCGCGCCGAAGGCATTCTCGGCGGCTCTTCAACCGGCACATTGCTGGCAGCGGCCCTGCGCTACTGCCGCGAGCAAACCGAACCGAAGCGGGTGGTCAGTTTCGTCTGCGACACCGGCACCCGCTACCTGTCGAAGGTCTACAACGACCAGTGGATGACTGATCAGGGCCTGCTTGCGCGCAAGCGCTACGGCGATCTGCGCGACCTGATCGCGCGGCGCTTCGAGGATGGTCGGGTGATCAGTGTGGGCCCGGACGATACGCTGCTCACCGCCTTCCAGCGCATGCGCCTGGCTGATGTGTCGCAACTGCCGGTGCTGGTGGACGGACAGCGGCTGGTCGGCGTGATCGACGAGTCCGATATTCTGCTTGGCGTCCACGAAGACGCTTCGCACTTCCGTATGGCCGTGGCCAGCGCGATGACCGACAAGCTGGAAACCCTGCTTCCCGGCGCCAGTCTGGCTGAACTGGAGGTGGTGCTCGACCGTGGGCTGGTGGCGATCATCGCCGACACCTCGGGCTTCCACGGCCTGATTACCCGCGTCGACATGCTCAATCATTTACGGAGATCCCTCTCATGAGTCAGCACGATGAAACCGCCGCGCCACGCGCCTTCGCCACCCGTGTGATCCATGCCGGACAGGTGCCGGACCCTTCCACCGGGGCGCTGATGGCGCCGATTTACGCCAACTCCACCTACTTGCAGCAGAGCCCCGGTGTGCACAAGGGCCTCGACTACGGGCGCTCGCACAACCCCACGCGCTGGGCGCTGGAGCGTTGCGTGGCAGACCTCGAGGGCGGTACCCAGGCCTTCGCCTTCGCCTCCGGGCTGGCGACGATCTCCACCGTGCTCGAACTGCTCGACACTGGCGCGCACATCGTCTCCGGCAATGACCTGTACGGCGGTACTTTCCGGCTGTTCGACAAGGTGCGCCGGCGCAGCGCCGGGCATCGCTTCAGTTTCGTCGACCTGGCAGACCTGGCGGCATTCGAAGCGGCGCTGCAGGACGACACGCGCATGGTCATGGTCGAGACGCCAAGCAATCCCTTGCTGCGCCTCACTGACCTCGCCGCCGTCGCACGCACCTGCCGCGAGCGAGGAATCATCTGTGTGGCCGACAACACCTTTGCCAGCCCGTGGATACAGCGCCCGCTGGAGCTGGGCTTCGATATCGTGCTGCACTCGACGACCAAGTACCTGAACGGCCACTCCGACGTGATCGGCGGCATCGCGGTGGTCGGGCAGAACTTCGAGCTGGCCGAGCGCCTGGGCTTCCTGCAGAACGCGGTGGGGGCTATCGCTGGGCCGTTCGACGCTTTTCTCACCCTGCGCGGAGTGAAGACCCTGGCGCTGCGCATGGAACGCCACTGCAGCAACGCGCTGGAGCTGGCGCAATGGCTTGCGCATCAACCGCAGGTGGCGCGCGTCTATTATCCGGGCCTGCCGTCGCACCCGCAGCACGAACTGGCGCTGCGGCAGATGCGCGGATTCGGCGGGATGATTTCCCTCGACCTGAACAGCGACCTGGCCGGCACCAAGCGCTTCCTCGAGAGTGTGCGAATCTTCGCCTTGGCCGAGAGTTTGGGCGGGGTGGAAAGCCTGATCGAGCACCCGGCGATCATGACCCACGCCAGCATCCCCGCAGGCACCCGCGCGCAGCTCGGCATCGGCGATGCGCTGGTGCGTTTGTCAGTGGGTGTCGAGGATGTCGAAGACCTGCGCGCCGACCTGGCCCAGGCGCTGGCGCGGATTTGAATAGATATACTTAGCCGAAAAGACGGGACTTTTTTGCAGAGCCTGACAGGGCTTCTATCAGAAGTCGTACTTGTCCCGCAGGCCGTAATACCAGGCGCCTAGTGCGGCGAATGGTGTGCGCAGTAATTGTCCGCCAGGGAAAGGGTAGTGTGGCAGGTCGGCAAAGGCGTCAAAGCGCTCTGCCTGACCACGCAACGCTTCGGCCAGGACTTTGCCTGCCAGGTGGGTGTAGGTCACGCCATGGCCGCTACAGCCCTGCGAGTAATAGATGTTGTCGCCCAAGCGGCCGACTTGCGGAAGGCGCGATAAGGTCAGCAGGAAGTTACCGGTCCACGCATAGTCGATCTTCACATCCTTGAGTTGTGGGAAGGCCTTGAGCATCTTCGGTCGAATGGTCGCTTCGATATTCGCAGGATTCCGCGCACCATAGACCACGCCGCCGCCGAAGATCAGGCGCTTGTCGCCCGAGAGTCGGTAGTAGTCGAGCAGGTAGTTGCAGTCTTCGACACAGTAATCCTGTGGCAACAGGCTTTTTGCCAATTCATCACTCAGGGGTTCGGTGGTAATGACCTGGGTGCCGCAGGGCATCGACTTGGCTGCCAGCTCAGGCACCAGGTTGCCCAGGTAGGCGTTGCCGGCGACGATGATGAACTTGGCCCTGACGTTGCCTTGCGGCGTATGCACGACCGGATTGGCGCCGCGCTCGATGCGCACCGCCGGTGACTGTTCATGGATGGTTCCGCCCAGCGATTCCACGGCAGCGGCTTCGCCAAGGACGAGGTTGAGCGGGTGGACATGCCCGCCACTCATGTCGAGCATACCGCCCACGTACTGATCGCAGGCCACCACTTCGCGTATACGGCGCTGG
The DNA here is from genome assembly GCF_048515765.1 of Pseudomonas sp. H11T01. Classification (NCBI taxonomy): domain Bacteria; kingdom Pseudomonadati; phylum Pseudomonadota; class Gammaproteobacteria; order Pseudomonadales; family Pseudomonadaceae; genus Pseudomonas; species Pseudomonas sp. H11T01. The sequence goes on from NZ_JBLYED010000013.1 coordinate 211,858, forward strand.
TCCAGCAGTTCCAGTTGGGTGTGGCCATAACGCTCCCAGAGGCGCTTCTGCGACTCCAAGTGCCCCATCTGTTTGCTGGTGATTGCGGCGAACACGCCGCCGTCCTTCAGGTCGCACTGGATCTGGTATTTGGCTACGCGCTCACGAATGATCTTGCCACCCTCGAACGCCATTTGACCGAGCAACTGAGCCTGTTTGGGGCCGACGCTGCGCTCGATCACATCGATATCACGGCTGTAGCTGTTGACGATCTGGCCGCCATTGCGGCCCGAAGCGCCGAAGCCGACCTTGGCCGCTTCCAGGACCGTCACCCGAAAACCGTTCTCCAGCAAAAACAGTGCACTGGAGAGGCCGGTGTAGCCAGCACCGATCACACAGACATCAGTCTCTACGTCATCCTGCAACGAAGGGCGCGGCGGAACCGCGTTAGCCGATGCCGCATAATAGGAATCCGGGTAGGGGGTGTTCGCCATCCTGCAGCCTCTGTTTAATATTTTTTACGAGTGCATTGATCCTACCTGAGTTAAAAAACGGCTGCCAGCCAGCTAAAAATCTTCTTTGCAGACTTGAAAATAAAAAATTCGCATATTCATAGGCTTAGCTGCAAAAAAGGTGTTGACACCCCTTCGGAATTCCGTAGAATGCCGCCTCACAGCAGGCACGTAGCTCAGTTGGTTAGAGCACCACCTTGACATGGTGGGGGTCGTTGGTTCGAGTCCAATCGCGCCTACCAAACAAAATCCGCTCTGCTGGGCGGTCTAGAAGGGCTCACCGAAAGGTGGGCCCTTTTTTGTTGTCTGCGATTTGCAAAGCTTTTGCAACTCCCCTGAGTCAGGCGATCAGTTCTACTTTGCCACTTGCAAGGCGGTAGACGCCGCCCACTATTTTCAACGTTCCCTTGCTGAGCGCATCTGTTAGAAGTGGCGAGGCATTCTTGAGGCTGTTAACCGAGTCTTTAACATTTTGTGCTACAGCGTTGTCGAGAAGACTCCCCGGCTTATCAAGCACTTTCTCGATAGAAGGCTTAAGTGCGTCAGCCAATTTTTGGATTTGGCCAGGGAAAACGGTGTGATCTTTTACTGCCTTTATGCCTGCGGTGATGGCGCCGCAGTCTTCATGTCCCAGCACGAGGATCAGTGGTGCGCCAAGCACCACGACAGAGTATTCAAGGCTTGCTAAACCTTCATCTGAGACGAAATTGCCAGCGACGCGTATGGCGAAAAGGTCTCCTCGAGCAGTGTCAAAGGCGTACTCAGGGGCGATACGGGAGTCGGAGCAACTCAGTACTGACACGAATGGGTTCTGGCCTGAGACCAAGGCTTCTCGCTCGGACTTGAAATCATGTGTCTTGGAGGTCCCCTTAACATATCGTTCATTCCCCTTCATAAGCCTTTGAAGAGCCATGTCAGGACTGATTGAGTTTTGTGGTTTTGGGGGAGGGGCGGCTTTCTCGGCGGCCTGGACGATCTTGTCGGGCAGCGCACCGGCAAATAGGAGAGCGCCTGCTCCTAGTCCGGCAAGCCGAAGAAATCGACGGCGATCATTTGCATTCGGTATGGGGTTTGAATCACATGATTCACACATGGTTTTGTGTACTCAGGTCATAGGGGTGGGAATGACTCGCTATTGAGGGCTAGTACTTCCAGGAACCTTTAGCGCTTCTGTGTTGGAGTCTAGAAGGGCGATCTGAAAGGGGGGCTCTTTTTTGTGGTCGATTCTGTTTCGTTTCTGTTCAAGCCTTCCTCCTGGACATCAGATCGACGTCCGCCCCTACACCTTTGATGCCTCTTCAAGTCTGGTTTTTTCTCTAATAAGCAACGCCGTGTTTTATGCGCTACTACTCTGAGGCCGATATTCTTTTTTTCATGGTTTGGAGATCACCTTGATGCTTGCACACTGGTTTCTTGCGGCCATTCATCTTCTGGCATTTGCAACGGGTTTCGCGGCAGTGCTCGCGCGCGGGGCGGCTTTGCGTCGCGTTGCTGTGAGTCCCACAGAGACCCGGAATGTATTGCTCGCGGATAACGGGTGGGGAATCTCGGCGGCGATACTTTTGGTCACTGGTGGGATTCGCGCTTTTGGCGGCTACGAAAAGGGCGCGGACTATTACCTGCACCAGCCCCTGTTTCATCTCAAGATGACACTGTTCGTCATCATCCTGCTTCTTGAGATCGCCCCGATGGTCGCTTTAATCAAATGGCGGATCGCCTTGAGTCGAGGGCGCTCGATTGATGTTCGGCGCGCGACGCTGTTTGCCCGGATCAGCCACATTGAAGCATTGCTGCTTATCGGCATGGTGGTGGCGGCGACGGGAATGGCGCGTGGGGTGGTGTTTGGTTAGCAGGTTGTAGTGACGGTGGCGGCGTGGACCTGTGCCGCTGCCAAAGAGGGGGCGGAGAGCTGAAATTAAGGAATGGCGAATCGAGAGCGCGCTCATGTTTTTCGCCAGCCATTGCTATGAAAGGCAGGGCTGGCTACTGATGAGGTTCAGGGAGTTTCGCGTTTGTCCGGCGCAGTCAGTCCTGCCTGGATACGCTGATAAATTTCCTCGCGATGTACGGCGACGTCTTTCGGAGCGTTGATGCCAATCCTGACCTGTTGGCCGCTAACGCCCAGAATGGTGATCGTAATATCGTCACCGATGTTTATGCTTTCACCGACTTTGCGGGTGAGTATCAGCATGATCTTCTCCTTGATTGCTTGGTAGGGCACCTGATTCAGATAATGCAGATGTCGGTAGTATGTATAGATTACTGCGAAGTGCCACTGTGGGTGCCTCTTTCAGACGCGTAGCCGCTGTATTAATTCCAGGCTGCAACTATACAGAGGCTATTAACATCATTCTCGTTGTTTTAAGGCTGGTTTGGGGGCGGTCATGGGGCGGCCGTGAGTGATAAAATTGTCGACTTGAATTTTCGAGGGGAAAGCTGTGCGTAAACTGGCGATGGTAATGGCGGTGTTGGTGCTGGCGGGATGTGGTGAAGGAGCCAGCGTCGAGCACAAGACAGCGTCTACGGCTGCTCCGGCTTCACAAGCCCCAGCGACTGCGGTAGCACCACAGTGGGATGTCGAAGTTAAAGGAGGCACCGTGCAGGCGGTGAGCGATCTCACTGGCTGGTTGATCGAACACGGCTTCGTTTCCAATGTGAGCACGGGCGGCGGTAAAGAGCGGATTCTGATTGGCCCTTTCAGTTCGAAAGCCGAAGCCGAAGCCAAACAAGTGCAACTGACGGCCAGCCTGGATCGAGCCAAAAAGCTCAATGTCGAGTCAGTGGTGGTTGAGCATAGCGCGGCTCAGTAATCGATCATCCTGGCGATTCAGAAAACAAAAAAAGGCCTCGGACACAATGTATCGAGGCCTTTGCGTTTGTGCAGTGCTTCAGCCGCAGGCTTTCATATCCACCGGCCCGACGAACGCGTTGCCGCGGCCCATCACACACGCCACGCTTTGATTGCGCTGGCGCTCCCACTTCTGCACAGGATAGGTTTTATTCCAGGCTTCGTAGAGTTGGCGGTCCTGCTTCGACAGGCTCAAACCGTACTGTTTGCTCATGTAGAAGTAGGTGCGCGCGATCATCCCGCGAATGGAGGGGCGGGGCATGACTTTCTTGGCTTTGAAGTCGACTTGAGTCAGGCATGAACCGTACTGCCCGGATTGCACCGGCAGCCAGCCAAAACTGAAGTTGCTCCTATCACCATTCACCTCGCCGATACTTGGGACCAGATTGTGCAAATCCGCTTCGGCGCGTTGGTAGGTCGGGTCATTGTGCGTGCAGTTTTTGCGCCCACCTTGCTGCCAGCATTGGCGCTGATGACCGATCTGCCAGGCCGGGACAATGTGTTCCCATTCGATGCGCGTGGCACGGTTGGCGTTTTTTCGCGGTACATAGCCACAGGCCGCAAGGTTCACACGATTACCGGTGTATTTGCAGCCGCAGTAAAACTCGGTGGATTGCGGGGCATACAGCTTCCAGGCGACTTTTTTGGCTTCATTGAACGTACGCGGGGCGTCGGCCTGGGCGCTTACTGCAATAAAGAGACAGAGCAATGCAAACAAACGAACAATCATTGACTCAGTCTTCCTGCGGCACGACCCAAAAAATGTGCACGCCGCCATCGTCGCGATAGGCGAGGGTGACGTTATCGTTCTCGGCAATCTCTTCGAGCAGCCGCTCCCATTCATCCACGGGCTCGTCCGGGAGACGGAAGATCAGTGCGGCTTTGGCTTTCTGTGCGTTCGGGGAGTTGATGATTTTCTGCACACGTAATCCCAGTCTCTCGTAGGAGCTTGGGGGTGTAGTTGCTGCTGCGGAGGGTTTGGCCACGGAACAATCCTTATTAAGCTGTACGTGCATACAGTATTTAACTGTGGGCATTTTCGCAACTGCTTAAAATTCAAGAAAATCCTCTGACAGCGATTTATCCCGTTTGGTATAGGCCGGTTGATATCTTTTTTGAGAATCTGGGTGAAGTGGCGTAGGGCGGATCAGAGGCATCGAACCACTCACCAGAGCAGGTGAGTGGTAGCAGCAGATGCCCGACCTGATCAGGTCGGGCGAGGTGAATCAGTATTCCCAGAACATCCGTTGCAGCTCTTTGCTGTCTTGAGTCTTGGTCAGCGCGACCATCGCCAGGATCCGGGCTTTTTGCGGGTTCAGGTCA